>JAIOHO010000480.1 GCA_019912905.1 Anaerolineae bacterium | reverse complement strand
ATACGCATGGGGTCGAGGTCTTCCGGCACGATGTCGAAATCCCCAAGCAGTACGGCGTGGACATCAACATCGGCGACAGCCGGGGACCCGCCGGTATCTTCCGGTTTATGCGCAGCGTGCCGATTATGCTGGACATCGTGCGCGACATCGAGCGCTATTGCCCCCAGGCAACGCTGCTCAATTACACCAACCCGATGGCGATGCTGTGCCGGGCGCTGACGCGGGAAACCTCGGTGCGCATGGTCGGCCTGTGCCATAGTGTCCAGGGCACGGCGGAAATGCTGGCTCGCTGGATCGGCGCGCCGATGGCGGAGATTACCTATACCTGCGCCGGGATCAATCACATGGCGTGGTATCTGCATTACGATTGGAACGGCGAGGATGCCTACCCGCTGATCCGGCAGGCCATCACCGAGCGACCGGAAGTCTACAACGAAGAAGTCGTGCGCAACGAGATGTTCCTGCACATGGATCATTACATCACCGAATCCAGCGGGCACAACTCGGAATACAACTGGTGGTTCCGCAAGCGCCCGGACCTGATCGAAAAATACTGCACGCACGGCACCGGCTGGAACCCCGGCGAATATGCCTATATCGTCAAGCGCTATCTCGAAAGCCACGAAACCTGGCGCGAGGATACGCGCAAGTGGCTGGAATCGGACGAACCGATCGCGCTGGAACGCGGCCACGAATTCGCCGCCTATATCATCAATGCGCTGCTGGGGGAAGAACCATTCGAGTTCAACGGCAATGTGCCCAATACCGGCCTGATTACCAATCTGCCGCAGAACGCCTGTGTCGAGGTGCCGATCTGGGCCAGCCGCAAGGGATTCAACCCGGTCTACGTCGGCGACCTGCCGCCGCAGTGTGCGATCCTGGCGAATCTGACGTCGATGACCGAGGAAATGGCGGTCGAAGGCGCGCTGACCGGCGATCCGCGCCTGGTGTTTCAGGCGATTATGTACGATCCGCTGACGGCGGCGGTGCTGTCGATGGCGGAAGTGCGGCAGATGGTCAACCAGATGTTCGAGCAGAATCGGGCGTATCTGCCGCAGTTCACGCATTTCAGCGCCTAGAGTGTGCCAGGGTTTTGCTGCCTTTCATGCCCTCACCCCAGACCCCTCTCCCTCAGGGCGAGGGGTTTTTTCCAAAGCAGCTTGAACCGGTTTGTGCCCCTCTCCGAATCCTGCGGAACGGGACCGGAGGTGAGAAGCAAACAACTCCTGTTCTGACCGTGTGGGAGCAAGGTCTGCTCTGTCCGTGTGTTCAGCCCACCAGCAGGGAGGCGCGGGCCATCCAGCGCAGGGTGCGCTCCAGATCGCGGGCCAGTGCCTGCCGAACTTCCTCCGGCGTCATATTCGGCTGAGGCGGTGCGCCCTTACCTGATTCGATGAGGGCATACAACGCATCGATGATCGCCGCGCGGTCGTGCTGGCCGTCGAGCAGCCGCAGCACTGCGTAAGCCAATCCATCCAGCTCCACCTGCTCATGGCGCAGGTTGCTGACCAGCGGCACGTTCTGGACTTGCAGCAGCGCCAGCGGGCTGGCCTGGGGGCGTTCCGAAATCTCGATGGCGAAGGCCGGGTCATAGGCCATGAGTTCGATGAGCTGCGCACTGTAGGTAAAGGCTTGCAGCAGATTTAGGGCCAGCGTGTAGACATCCTCGCTGGAAGGGGAGTCGATGCCGAGCCGCGAGCTGGCTTCCTGCACGAGCGGCATAAAGCCAATGGCGCGCGGCGAAATCTCGGTCAGATAATGCAGCGCCGTAATCGTCAGCGGGTGATCGCTGGCGAAGGTGGCCCCATCGAAGCATTGGAAACGGGCGACTCCGTCCGTAGCCGCATCCTCGTCGGCCACCGGATGCGCGCGTGAGACGACATACAGGCTGCGAATCCGATCTGCCCGCAATGTGCGATCGACCGCTACATCCGTGTGGCACAGCAGCGTGCGCCGGAAGGTCTGGTGGCGCACAAAATCGAGGTACTGCTCCAGTTGGATGGTGTCCCTGGCGTACTGTTCGAGCTGCTCGACCGCTTCCGGCGACAGGTCATTCAGCATCACGTGGGCGAAATTGGCTTCCGCCAGATATTGCAGGTCGTGCCGGTCTGCGCGGGACGCAAATTCGTGAAAATAAATCGGCTCGTTGATGTCCGACAGTTCATCATGCAGCAGCACTGAATTCTGCCAGGCATCATACCCGGCAACTGCCTTGTGGCGCGAGTCGAGGTAGGTGTCGAGCAGGGCGGCATAAGCCGATTTGCCCGCGTCGGGGATCATGGTCGCCAGTTGGCTGATGAAGGCCCGCGCTTCCGTGGCCCGCTGCTGCGGATCAGTCAGGTCACGGGTGTGATACTGCATCATTTCGCGCACCATCAGCAGCATGTGCCAGCCGGGAAGCGTGTTGTAACTGACATAGGCGACGCCCTGCGGAGACAGGTTGCGCTTGCAGATGTCCAGCACCTTGTCCTGGACGTGCGGCGGCACCCAGGCGTAAACGCCGTGCGCGATGATGTAATCGAACTGGCCGAAATTCGGCGTGAGGTCCAGAATATCCAGGTGATAGAAGGTTACATTGGCGAGACCGAGCTGCCGGGCGGTGTGCTGGGCTACTTCCACCTGCCGGGCCGAGTTGTCGATGCCGACGAAAATGCTGTCGGGCAGGCTATAGGCCATCGCCAGTAAATTGCTGCCGGACGCGCAGCCCAGTTCCAGCACCCGACAGCTTTCGACCGGGGCGGGCTGGATGTTCAGCAGCGTGGCGATGGCCGCCACCCGGCCCGGATGTGTGAGGGAATGGACCAGATCCGGGTAAGGGATATGATCGTAGGACGACGGACTGGCCTGATCGGTCATAGAGTATTTCGCCTCGCTGTCAATGCGATGAGTCCTGGCTGCACGGCCTCGCCACCAGCCAATGAGGGATAGAACGTGACTCCATCATAACCGCATTCGTTCAGCAGCGCCCGGTAGTCCGCATCATGATAAGCCTGCATGCTGCTGGCATGGCGGGTGACCTGGCCGCTGGCGGCATCCACCACATAATAGCGCTCGGTGGTGACGCCGCGCGCTTCATCCCAGAAACTTTCATTGAGCACCAGATGCGGTTGGTCGGAAAACAGGCCGCTGGCGCTGGAATACCACGTCGCCGGGGCCTGACCCAGATCGCGCACGGCCTCATAAGTATGCGGCTCCAGCAGCAGGAGACCGCCCGGTTGGAGCGCCGCGTGCGCTTTGCGCAGGATCAGGCGGGCTTCTTCCGAGGTGAATACGTTAAATTCCCCGAAGATGAACATGACCAGATCGTAACCCTGTCCAAAATTGGCCTGGCGGATGTCGCCCTGCGTATAGGTGCAGTTGAGGGATTGGGCGGCGGCCTGCTGGCGGGCGTAGGCGATGGACGCCGGGGAAAAGTCCAGGCCGGTGCAGGTGTGCCCCAGGGCGGCCAGGCGGCTGGCGTATAAGCCCGGCCCGCAGCCCAGGTCGAGGATATAGGCGGGTTGGCCCGCCAGGAGCTGCGTGTGAATCCAGTTCACATGCTGGTCGATGCGCGGCGCGCGGCGGCTGGCGGCGTCATGGGCCTGCGACAGATGCTCTTTGAGCATACGCGCGCTGAAATCCGGGTCGTTCCAGGGGATTTTTTCGCCTTCTGCCCAGGGTTGCGGCTGGGGCGTGCGTTGGATCAGATCGAGCAGATTCATAACCTTGCTTTCTATGGAGGCACATTCCAATCTATTTGTACTGTTGAAAGGCCGGATTTGCCAGAATCCATGCTATAATACAGATAGCAATAGAACCGTCGTTGCTGACATCGTAGCGGCGGAAGACAAACGCATCGTCGAAACCCATGCCAGCCGCCGAAGGCCCAACGCTTTCGGCGGTTGCGATTCTCCTGGAGGGTTCCATGATCCGTTACCATCAGCAGATTTGCCCACACTGCCAGGGCAGCGGCCTGGTGCGGCGCGGCGGCTTGTTCGAACACACCTGCCCGCTGTGCTGTGGCCGCGGCACCATCAACGACTTTGATCGCCCGATCGACGACCTGGACGAGGGGCGCGCGCCCCCGCTGCATGCTTCGGTGCGGCTGCTGGCACGGGTGGTTCCGCTCGGCGGCAAGACCAGCGGCTGGCTGCTCCATAAGCGGCATGTCGTGCGCCGTCCGCAGGGCCTGCCGATCTATGGGCACAGCCCGAAACGAGGGGGTCCGCGCACGCCATTCGCCGCCTGAACTCAGGCACGCTTCGCCCCGACCCGCTGCATAAACCGGTCCAGGTCGATCACGAAGCGGGTATGCGTACCCTCGCCGATGCGCTCATGGCTGTCCCATGCCTCGACCTGGAACGTCACGAGCCGCCCCTCGACAGCGATCACTTCTGCCTGGGCGCGCACGGTGTCGTCTAAGGGGGTCGCCGCCAGATGTTTTACGGCGATCGCTGTGCCCACGCTGGCCTGGCCGTCCGGCAGCAGGGGATCAATGGCGGCAATGGCCGCCGCTTCCATCAGGGCGATCATGGCCGGGGTCGCATAGACTTCGACGGCCCCGCTGCCAAAATGGGTCGCCAGCAAATCCTCGGTCACGGCTGCGTGACTGGCTCCGGTGAGACCGGGTTGAATGGTGGTCATGGTTTTCTCCTTTTGTCCGCGTCCATGATACCCCGTGAATGGCTGCGGCGGGCGTGACAGCCCTCATATTGACCGCCTGTCCTCTGTCTGCGATACTTGAGGCAGGTGCCCTCACACACCGGAATCCGATGGATAGCCCGATGATCAGCCTGCAAACCCTGACCACGTTCCAACCGGAAGCGGTCGAGATTTATCTGCCGGGGTATGTGTCGCCGGAAAAATATCAGGTGGAACGCCGCGTTTCACCGGATGGGGAAGACGTCACCCTGGCGCTGCGCCGGGTCGCGCTGGACCCGCCGTATGTCAAACACTTCCCGCCCGAAACGCTGATGTATGCCGCTTATGCCCGCTTCATCGAGGCCGGAACCTGCCTGGGGGCCTATGACGATGAACAGTTGGTCGCCATCGCCATTGCCGAGGCTCAGGAATGGAACCGGACACTGTGGATCTGGGAGTTCGGCGTGCTGGAAAGCCACCGCCGCCGGGGGATCGGCCTGCGCATGATGGATGAACTGGCGATCCGGTCCCAGAATATGGGCCTGCGCATCATGCTGGTCGAGACGCAGAACACCAACGGCCCGGCCATCCGCTTTTACCGGCGCGCCGGGTTTACCTTCGATGCGCTGGACCTGACCTGCTACAGCAATAACGACGACCTGGACGACGAAATCGCGCTGTTTTTGAAACGGAAAGTCACCTGACTCATGGCCTCAGATGAAACAACCCGCACCAGCCCCTCCCAGCCGCTGGCGGACCGGCTGCGGCCTGAAACGCTGGAGGACTTCGTCGGCCAGCGCCACCTGACCGCCCCCGGCAAGCCGCTCTATCAGGTCATTCAGAACAACCGCGTCCATTCGATGATCTTCTGGGGGCCGCCCGGCGTGGGCAAAACCACCCTGGCGCGCATCATCGCGCACCAGACTGGCCGCCCGTTTTTCGGGCTGTCGGCGGTGGCGGCGGGCAAGGGCGATGTCCGTGAGGTGATCGATCAGGTGCAGGCGCGTACCACTGCCCAGCCGGGCCTGTTCGATTCGCTGGAGGAAAAGAACGACCAGCGCGGCGCGATCCTGTTTCTGGACGAAATTCACCGCTTCAACAAGGCCCAGCAGGATTTTCTGCTGCCCTACGTCGAGGATGGCACCATCATCCTGATCGGCGCGACGACCGAAAACCCGAGCTTCGAGGTCATTTCGGCGCTGCTGTCGCGCTCGCAGGTGTTCGTGCTGGAACCGCTGTCAGCCGATGACATCAAGACCATTTTGCAGCGCGGCGCGGCAGTGCTGGGAATTGCCATCACCGACGAAGCGCTGGACTTCCTGGCGGAATATGCCGATGGCGACGCCCGCAAGTCCCTCAACCTGATGGAAGCCACTGCCCAGTTGTACGGCGATCAGGGCGAGATCACGGCGGATCACCTGAAGGATGCGCTGCAATCCAAACACCTGCGCTACGACAAGGCCGGGGAGGAGCATTACAACACCATCAGCGCCTACATCAAGAGTATGCGCGCCAGCGACGTGGATGCCGCCCTGTATTATCTGGCCCGCATGGTCAGCAGCGGGGAGGACCCCTTGTTCATCGCCCGGCGCATGGTCATCTTTGCCAGCGAGGACATCGGCATGGCCCAGCCGACGGCCCTGGTGGTCGCCAACGAAGTCTTCCGCGCCTGCGAGACGATTGGCTACCCGGAATGCCAGATCAATCTGGCGCATGGCACGGCGTATATGGCGCTGGCCCCCAAGAGCCGCGCCTCGTGTGATGCCTTTTTTGCCGCGCTGGAAGATGCCCAGAAGCTCGGCAACCTGCCGATTCCGATGAAGCTGCGCAACGCGCCGACCAAACTCATGAAGGAACTCGGTTACGGGAAGGATGACGGCAGCGAATCGCGCCTGCCGGAGCCTCTCAAAAACCGGCGTTATTACCCCTCCACCCCGGTAAAGCCGGATTAACGCAGCCCGACTCGCTCCAGCCAGTCGCCCGCCTGACACGCCCGGATGAAGGCGATCATGCGCATCAGCCAGTCG
>JAIOHO010000479.1 GCA_019912905.1 Anaerolineae bacterium | reverse complement strand
AGCCGCAGTATTGCTGGAGTCGTCAAACCGGGTGGTGCTGCCGAAGCGCTGGCGCGTTGGGGCTGGGAAGTCGTGGAAAAAGGGATTGCCGAACCCCTGCTGACCACCGCTGGAACCACGGCCACGCTGACCGGCGTGAGTTCCACCTCGCGCAATGCCGAACTGTCCGTGAAATACCTGGAACTGGTCAACACCGATGCAGAGTTTTACAACACGCTCTGTAAAGGCATCGAGGGCAAACACTGGGAATGGGCCGACAAGGATCGTCAGCTCATCAAACCGGCAGGCGGCGCGGCCAGCTATACCGACGTCGGCTGGAATCCGAACACGGACTGGATGTTCGGCAACGTCTTCAATTCCTATTATTCCAGCGAAGCCCAGGTCGGCGCCTGGCCGGAGACGGCGGACCTCAACCGCAATGCGCGTCCCTCGCCGGTACTTGGCTTCACCTTCAACCCTGCCCCGGTCGAAACCGAGGTTGCCTCCCTGTCGGCAGTGCGTTCGGAATTCGTGGAACCGCTCACCTACGGGCTGATCGACCCCGCCGAAGGCATTGCAGCTCTGGTCGATGCGCAGCGCGCCGCCGGAATCGAGCGCGTGCAGGAAGAAATGCAGAGCCAGATCGAAGCCTGGAAAGCAAACATGGCCTGAGTTTTCAGTCCGCTGGATTGGACTCAATGGGTGCTGTCACAGGTGGTGGCAGCACCTCTCTTTTTGAACGATAATCACCGCGTTTTGAGGAGAAATATGCGTCTAGGTGAACCCGTATGACTGAACCACTCCCTCTCGTTCAGGTCGACGAAACCGAGCTAAAAGTGCCGCGTCTGGGGTTAGGAACGGCGCACATCGGCAAGAAGGGTGAAGCCGAAGCCGTCGCCATCGTCCAGCGGGCACTCGAAGTCGGCATCGCCTTTCTGGACACAGCCCCACTCTACCGGACCGAGCCGCTTCTGGGCCTCGCCCTGGCAGGCGTCCCACGCGACAGTTACGTGCTGGCGACCAAAGTTGGGCGGCTGCCCGATGGTCAGGGCCGCTACCAGCCGGACTACTCGCGCGACGGCATCCTGAAAAGTTTCGAACTCAGCCTGAAAACTCTGGGCGTCGATCGCATCGACATCCTGCACATTCACGACCCGGACCATCATTACGATCAGGCCCTGCACGAAGCCTACCCCGCACTGGCCGAGCTGCGCCGCCAGGGGGTCATTCAGGCCGTCGGGTCGGGCATGAACCAATGGCAGATGCTGGCCGATTTCGCCCAGAACGCCGACTTCGACTGCTTCCTGCTGGCCGGGCGCTACACCCTGCTGGAGCAGAATTCACTCGAAGGGCTGGAGATCATCCGCCAGACGCATACCAGCATCTTTGCCGGTGGCGTCTATAACACCGGCATCCTGGCGACCGGGGCCACGACCAATGCCACCTACAATTATCGCCTCGCGCCGCCGGAGATCATGGACAAGGCCCGTCACCTGGAGGCCATCTGCACCCGCTATGGCGTGCCGCTCAATGCCGCCGCCGTCCAGTTTGCCGCGGCCCACCCCGCCATTACCTCGCTGGTCCTCGGCGCGGATGCCGCCGACCAGATTAACGAGAATCTCCAGGCATTTTTCACGCCCATTCCTGACGCCTTCTGGGAGGACATCCGCGCAGAAGGCCTTATCGAATCCGGCGCACCTACCCCGAAGGCAGTCCCATGAAGATTACCGACATTCAAACGCTGTGTCTCTCACGTCCCCACGAATCCGAACGCCAGTGGGTCACCGCCCGCTACCGGACCATCAAGGCTGACTGCGCCATCGTCGTCATCACCACCGACGAAGGGCTGCAAGGCATCGGCGAAGCCGCCGCTTATGGCTGGCCGCGCCAGATCCAGCAGTGGGTCGATTGGCTCAAGCCGGACCTCATCGGGCATGACCCCCTGGACTCGCGCATCGTGCCGCACCCCAATGGACGCTCCCGCCCCTATGACTGCGCCGTTGCGGGAATCGACTGCGCCCTGTGGGACCTGCGCGGCCAGATCGAAGGGCAGCGCGTCGCCCAGATGCTGCGCGCCGATGCCCAGAATCGGGTGCGCGTGTATGCCTCCAGCGGCTGCCGTTACGATTGGAACCAGCGCCCGGAGCAGTTGATCGACGAAACCCTGAGCTACATTGACCAGGGTTACACGGCCTGCAAGGTGCGCATCGGCACCGAATGGGCCTGGGCCGGGGTCACCGTCGATCGCTTCCTGGGGCTGATGCGCGAACTGACGCAGACTGTCGCCGGACGAATCGAATTGATGCTCGACGGCAACCAGCGGCTGACCGAAGAGCAGGCCCTGACCATCGCCCGGGAACTGGAGCGACTCGGCTTTACCTGGTTCGAGGAGCCGATTCCGCAGGCGGACCTCGACGGCTATGCGCGCCTCAACGCCGCCGTCGATCTGCCCATTACCGGCGGCGAGCAGTACACTACGCTGGAGCAGTTCCGCCCCTACCTGGAAAAACGCGCCTACGCCATCGTCCAGCCGGATGCCGGGATGTGCGGCATTTCCGAGGCGGTGCGCATCGCCCAGGCCGCTGCCCGCTATGGCGTCGATGTGTGCCCGCACAGTTGGCACAACGGCCTTATGGCGCTGGCGAACGGGCATTTCGTCGCCGCCCTGCCCAACCCGCGCGTGCTGGAAGTCTGCATGATTCAGGGGCCGCTGCAATGGGGCATCCTCGCTGAACAGCCGGAGATTGAGGCTGGGTGGCTGAAACTGCCGGATGCGCCTGGCCTCGGCGTCCAGTTGGCCGACGATCTCGAAACGCGGTATCCCTATCTCGAAGGGCACTACGCCATAGTCGTGGAGCGATAAAAAATGAAAATTACCACCGTAAAACCCATTCTCGCTGATGGCGGCCATCGGGTGTTCGTGTTCGTCAAGGTCGAGACGGATCAGCCGGGTCTCATCGGCTGGGGCGAAGCCTCACTGGAAGGCAAGCCGCGCGCCGTGGCCGGATGCATCGAAGACTTCGAGCCGATGATCGTCGGCGAAGACCCGCGCCGCGTCGAATTCCTGTGGCAGATTATGTATCGCAGCGCCTTCTGGCGGCAGGGTGTCATCGGGCTGTCGGCCATCTCCGGCATCGACCAGGCCCTGTGGGACATCAAAGGCAAGGATTTGGGCAGACCCGTTTATGAGCTGCTCGGCGGACCAGTCCGCGACAAGGTGCGCATGTACACCCACTACGCCACCTCGACGCTGGACGCTACCGTTCAGGATGCGGTCAGCAAAGTCGAAAAAGGCTGGACCGCCATTAAGACCGTACCAATGCCGCCCACCAACATGGTCGATGGGCCGGAAATCGTCAAGCAGACCGCCGACAAAGTGCGCGCCGTGCGCCAAGCCGTCGGCGATGGTATCGACATCCTGCTCGACTTTCACGGGCGTGTCACGCCGCAGATGGCGATCCTGTACGGCAAAGCGGTCGAACCTTATCACCCCTACTTCATCGAGGAGCCTGTGCAGGCCGAGAACCCAGCGGCGATGGCCCAGGTCACGCACCAGCTCACGACTCCCATCGCTACCGGCGAACGGCTGTTCACGCGCTGGGGCTTCCGCGAAATTCTCGAAACCGGCGCGGCCAGCCTGCTTCAGCCGGACTGCTGTCACGCAGGCGGCATCAGCGAAGTGCGCAAAATCGGCACCATGTCCGAAGTCTATTACGCCGGACTCGCGCCGCACAA
The DNA here is from genome assembly GCA_019912905.1 of Anaerolineae bacterium. Classification (GTDB taxonomy): domain Bacteria; phylum Chloroflexota; class Anaerolineae; order Aggregatilineales; family Phototrophicaceae. Next base: position 3,126 of record JAIOHO010000479.1, on the reverse strand, counting down.
CCCCTACGGCCCGGTTTCGACCGCCGCCTGCATCCAGGTCGATTTCGCCGCGCCCAACTTCGTCATTCAGGAAATGGTCGATCCCGACATCGCGCCGGAGGCCATGAGCCTGGTCAAAGAACCGCTGCCAGTCGTGGATGGCTACATCTATCCGCCCACCAAGCCCGGCATCGGCGTCGAAGTGGACGAAGCCGCCTGCGCCCGGCGTCCGCCCGATCTTTCCGTCAGCCGCGTCCGGCAGATGGTGCTGGACGTGTATCAGGCCCATCATAAAGATGGCGGCATCGCAGACTCATGAATCAGGAGAAAACAATGGCACAATTCCGTCAGAAGGTGCTCGTACTGTACCTCGCTAACTCGGCACTCGACAGCGCCGTGAAAGGCTGGACGATGTACGACGGTACCGGCCAAGAAGCGCATACCACCGGCGACAGCGCCGAACCGCCTTATCCAACCGGCGTCGATGCGCTCAAGGATGGCTGGCGCGTCATCCAGTTCCCCCAGTTGATCCCGCCCTACCCGGGCCTCGAATACACCACCTCGTTTCAGAAGTATGAGTTCGTGTTCGAAAAATTGGAGGAGATGAGCTGATGATCGAAAAACAATATCTGCTGAATTCCCGCCAGGTGGCCGAGTTCGTCGCGCGCGGGTTTCTGCGCTTCGATGAGCTGGTGCCCGATGAGATCAACCAGGCCGCGATGACTGCCTTCGATGCGGGCGGCATCCAGAGCTACCCGGCAGGCACGCCCCTGTCCCAGTGTTATCCCGAACCCTCCCCCATTGGCCGGATGCTGCGCATGCCTGAAATTCAGGGCATCATTCACAGCCTGGTCGGGCCGGACCCACTGTTCGATCATCACGCCATCCACGTGCGCCAGCCCAACGAAGGCAAGGCCCAGGGGATGCACGGCGATTCAATCATCGACACCCGCATGCATTTCGACATTCAGATCATGTATTTCCCGCACGACGTCCCGCTGGAGATGGGCGGCACCCTGCTCGTCCCCGGCAGTCAGTACCGCCGCATCAACGAAATGGACATCGCCCGCTATCAGAACTTCGTCGGCCAGATCCCGATGGTCTGCAAGGCGGGCAGCATCCTGGTGCTGCATCATGGCATCTGGCATTGTGGCCGCCAGAACCAGACCGATCGCAAGCGCTACATGTACAAAATTCGCCTGAACCCGCGTGTCCGTCAATACCGTCTGTGGAACACCGACGACCTGGACGAGGCTAAAGGCGAGAGCCAGCCCATTTTCGCCGGGGAGAAGCGCAGCGACATCCAGGCTATTCTCGCGCAGCGCGAACCCTGGTTCGAGGATGGCGAAGGTCGGCTGGAGATCGTCAATCGCATCAAACAGTGGCGTTTCCTGACCGGGGACGATAACTTTGATGTGCATTACTGGCTGACCCGGCTGGAGAATATGCCCGAAAACCGCCTGGAAATGGCTTAGCACCCAATCGTCTCTTCGGAGGGGCACGGAATGGCGTGCCCCCTCGCATCCAAAAGGCGTTCACCGCATGAAAATCACCCAACTCGAAACGATCTTCGTCCGCCCGCGCTGGCTGTTCCTGAAAATGCACACCGACGAGGGCATCATCGGCCTGGGCGAACCGCTGGTCGAAGGCCGCGCGCAGACCGTCGCGGCGGCGGTCCACGAAATCGGGCGCTATCTCATCGGCCAGGACCCGCGCAAAATCGAACATCACTGGCAGGCCATCTACCGCGGCCAGTTCTATCGCGGCGGCCCGGTGCTGTCCAGCGCGTTGTCCGGCATCGAGCAGGCCATGTGGGATATTACCGGCAAGTGGCTGGGCCAACCGGTTTACAACCTGCTCGGCGGCCCCACGCGCGACCGCATCCGCATGTATGGCTGGCTGGACGACTCGTCCTATGGCGATTACGTCGAAGCCGGTAAAGTCAGCATGAAATCCGGCTTTACCGCCTTCAAGCTGGCGCTGCCTGGGGCTGTGGACATTGTCGATACGCGCCGCACTACAGACGAAATCGTCGATCATTTCGCGCGCTTCCGCGAGGCCCTCGGCCCGGATGTCGATGTTGGCTACGACTTTCATGGGCGTGTCAGCCCGGCGATGGCCGTCCGGTTGGCTCAGGCGCTCGAACCCTATCACCCCTTCTTCATCGAGGAACCGGTTCTGCCGGAAAATGTGGATGCGCTGGTCACCGTCGCCCGCAGCACCAGCATCCCGATTGCCACCGGCGAACGCCTGTTTACCAAGTGGGGCTTCCGCGAAGTGCTGGAAAAACAGGCCGCCGTCATCATGCAGCCCGACCTGTCGCACGCAGGCGGCATCCTCGAAGTCAAGAAAATCGCGGCGATGGCCGAATGTTATTATGCCGCTGTCGCGCCGCACTGCCCGCTCGGTCCGATCGCTCTGGCGGCTTGCATTCAGCTCGATGCCTGCACGCCCAACTTTCTGGCTCAGGAGCATTTCACCGACGGTACCGGCTACATTAAAGAGCCGTTCAGGATCGTCGAGGGTTACATGCAACTGCCGACCGGTCCGGGCCTGGGCATCGAGTTGGACGACGAAGCCATTGCGGGCAAGATTTACGACGGAAGCTGGGAAACGCCGCGCCTCTGGCATAAAGATGGCTCAGTGGCGGATTGGTAATAATGTCTGTCGCCAATCCCTATGCGCGGTAGTAAAATGAGGACGGTAAACTTCTCACAGGCGGCGGGGGAATGACCGTCATCGACACCCACCAGCACCGCTGGGATCTGGGCAAATTCGAATACCGCTGGATACAACCGGGCAGCATCCTGGCCCGGAATTATCTGACCGATGAAGCGCTGCGGGCGATGCAGTCCGGTGCGGTGGATTTGTGTGTACTGGTCGAGGCAGGCACCAACCGCGCGGAAGAGCTGGACTGGTTCCTCGACATGGCCCACCAGCACGCCCACGTCGCCGGAGTCGTCGGCTATATCGACCTGACAGGGGATGTGCCCGCTGCGCTGGCCGCCATCCATCCCGATCACCGCCGTCACCTCAAAGGTGTGCGCATCGGCATCATGGATCCCGCAGCGGATCTCGCCGCGCTCGAACCCGGCCTGAGCGTCCTGGCCCTCCAGCACCTGACGTGTGACCTGCTCATCCGCCGTG
>JAIOHO010000478.1 GCA_019912905.1 Anaerolineae bacterium | reverse complement strand
CCCTAACGGTGGCAACGTCAGTCGTAGGCTCTGCGGGTAGCCGTGTGAAGGGGAATCCTCCGCGACGATGTCACCCATGTTGCCGACATTGTGTCCGCCGTAAAACTCCGAATCACTGTTGAGCAGTTCCTGATAGACGCCTGCTTCGGGCACCCCTATGCGATAGGCAGTGCGCGTGACTGGCGTAAAGTTACAGACTACCACCAGGAAATCAGAAGCATTCCTGGCAAACCGTAAATACGACAGCACACTGTTGTCGCCGTCATTCGGTTCGATCCAGCGGAAACCCGCATCCGTGAAGTCCTGTTCGTAGAGCGCAGGCTGCTCCTGGTACAACTGGTTCAGATCGCGCACCCAGGCCCGAACGCCCGCGTGTGGTGCATAATCGAGCTTGTCCCAGTCCAGTTCGCGGGCTTCGCTCCACTCCCGCCACTGACCGAATTCCTGCCCCATAAACAGCAGCTTCTTACCGGGGTGGGTCCACTGGTAGCCATACAGCAGTCGCAGCGAGTCAAACTTCTGCTCACCGCTGCCCGACATTTTGGTGAGCATGGACCCCTTGAGATGGACCACTTCGTCATGCGACAGCGACAGGACAAAATTCTCGCTGAAGGCATACATGATCGAGAAGGTAATCTTGTTGTGTTCGTAGCGCCGAAATACGGGGTCCTTCTTCATATAGTCCAGTGTGTCGTGCATCCAGCCCATATTCCATTTGAGCGTAAACCCCAGGCCGCCGACATACACAGGGCGCGAGACCATCGGCCAGGCGGACGATTCTTCGGCCACTGTGATCGCGCCGGGGAATTCGCCATGCACGACTTCGTTGAACTCCCGCAAAAAGTCGATGGCTTCCAGATTTTCGTTGCCGCCATACTGATTCGGCAGCCATCCACCCTGCTCCCGCCCAAAGTCAAGATACAGCATGGACGACACGGCATCGACACGTAAACCATCAATGTGATACTTTTGCAGCCAGAACAGCGCATTTGAAATCAAAAAATTGCGCACCTCGTTGCGCCCGTAATTGAACACATAGGTGCCCCAATCCGGGTGTTCGCCCCGGCGCGAATCCTGATGAGAATAGAGATGCGTGCCGTCAAAGTAGCTGAGCGCAAAACCATCTTTGGGAAAATGCGCCGGGACCCAATCGACGATGACGCCGAGGTTGTGCTGATGGCACTGATCCACGAAGTACATAAAATCGTCCGGCGACCCGAAGCGGCTGGTCGGCGCGAAATAGCCCGTGACCTGATAGCCCCAGGACGCATCAAGCGGATGCTCGGCGATTGGCATCAGCTCAAGGTGCGTATACCCCATATCCTTCACATAGGCGACCAGCGAATCCGCCAGTTCGCGGTACGTCAGGAACTGGCCTTCCGCGTTCCGTCGCCATGATCCCAGGTGCACCTCGTAAGTTGAAACGGGCTTGTCCAGCAGCGGCTGAGACGGTCGCAGCCGCATCCAGGCTTGATCGCCCCAGGAATAGCGGTCGAGGTTGGCGACAATCGAGGCTGTTTTCGGGCGCACTTCCGCATAAAAGGCGAAAGGGTCAGCCTTCGTATCCTGATAATTCTGATGGTGCGAGTGCAAATCGTATTTGTAAATCTCGCCCTCACTCAGACCAGGAATGAACAACTCCCAGATACCGCTGGCTCCCAGCATCTTCATTGCATGCGGGCGGGCATCCCAGCCGTTAAAGCTACCCGTGACGATCACCCGCGACGCGTTGGGTGCCCAAACCGCGAAATTCACGCCGCGGACGCCATCCATTTCTCGC
>JAIOHO010000046.1 GCA_019912905.1 Anaerolineae bacterium | reverse complement strand
GCCTTCGTCGGCACGCAGATGGCCTGGCCCCTGCGGCCCTTCATGGGTGCGCCGACTGAGCCATTTATGATTGTCCGCCAGGTGGGTGGCAATTTTTATGCCGATGTGGTCCGCAGCATCGCCAGTCTGCTGGGAGGTGGGTAAGCGCGTTCAGGGGGTGCTTACCAAATGACTCATTAAGGGGTACGGAATTTCGGGATTTTTCACATTCCCTCGATTTGAAACCGTTATAATGCATATACGCGCGTAATCTTACAATCGAGGGTTTATTATGACGTACAGGGTCGCGTGGCAAGTTGAAAAAAAAGTGATTCTGCTCTCTATGGCCCAGGACTCTTCGGTGGAGGATTTTGGCGCGCTGTCCCGTGAGATTTCCACCCACTATCTGGACTCGGCCAGCACCCCAATCGACGTGATCCTGGATATGACCCATCTGGAACGATTCCCGTACCAACTTTTCAAGCTCCGCAGCGTCGTCAGCGATCTCTTCCAGCATCCGGCGCTCGGCAGGATTATGATGGTCGGGCGGGTCAACCCGCTGGCGGGCTGTATCATCGACACACTGGCGCGCACCTTTGATGTGGAATGTGTGCAGATCCCTAATCGAGAGGACGCACTCGCCCTTGTGACCCGAACAACCGTCCAGCATTAAGCCACCCACGGCTCTGAGTCATCCCCCTGGCGTAATCGTCTCATCAATTTCGCACGACCATTTGATCTGCGGCTGTCGCCCTTCATCTTCCACCCTTCACGTCTGAGCCTGCATGGGTGGCCCCATGCCAGTCTTCGGTATGTCCCGATTTTGATCGTGCGCGAGTTGCAGGAATAGACCAGATGTGCTATCTTGATGAAGCCTTCTCACACACGGAAAATCAGGTGATGTCCCTTCAAACGCCGACCACTCCCGTTCCGCTCAAGGCCAGCCGCGCGCTGGCGCTGTATGCCCAGAGGCTGCATCGCCTGCCCGAGTCATCGAGCCTGCCGGACGCCATTTACGCTGTCGTCGAACGGCTGGGCTGCGTGCAGATCGACACGCTGCACATGGTCGCCCGCAGCCAGTATCTCGTGCTCTGGAGCCGCCTGGGTCCCTATCGCCGAGATCAATTTGACGCCCTGATCTTCGACCCGGACCAGCGCCGCCTGTTCGAATACTGGAAGAAAGCAGCGTCGATTATCCCGTTGAAGCATTACCGCTACAGCCTGCCCAAGATGCGCGGCTTTCGGGACAGCCCGAGCAGTTGGTGGCGCGCCCGATTCCTGGCGGATGAAGAAAATGTCCGGCTTCTGAAAACCGTGCGTCAGCGGCTGACGGAGGAAGGGCCGCTGCGGGCCGCGGATTTTGACTATACCGGCCCTCGCCGAGACAGTTGGTGGGATTGGAAACCGGCGAAACACGCGCTGGAGTATCTGTATAACACGGGCGAGGCAATGATCGGCAACCGCATCAATTTCCAGCGGGTGTATGATCTGCGTGACCGGGTGCTGCCGGATTGGGTCGATCAGACGGAGCCGACCCCGGAGGAGGCTCACCGCTTCCACGTCGAGCAGGCGGTCAAGGCATTAGGCATCTGTGAGCCGCTCCAGGCCGCCGACTATGCCTACATGAAGCGCACCGCTGCGCGACCGACGCTCCAGGCTCTGCTGAAAGAAGGTATTCTGCTGGAAGTCGAAGGCGAGGACGTGAACGGTGATCCCATCCACATGGTCCTCCATCGGGACTCCCTGGCGGACCTCCAGCGTGCGCTGGATGGAGCGCTTCAGGCACAGCACACGACCTTTCTCAGCCCCTTCGACAGCCTGTTCTGGGCGCGAGGGCGCGACGAACGCATCTGGAATTTCCGGCAGGCCCTGGAAGCCTACAAACGTGAACCGGATCGAATCTGGGGTTATTTCTGCCTGCCGATCCTCCATCGTGACCGGCTGGTGGGGCGGTTTGATCCGAAGCTGGTGCGGAAGACCGGCACGCTGTACCTGCGGGCGCTGCACCTGGAACCGGGTATCGAGCCGGATGATGAACTGGTCGCAGATGTGGCTGAGGCGATGCGCAGCTTCCTGGCCTTCCATCAGGCCAGCCATCTGGTGATCGAGGACAAAGGTCACGCCGAATTCCGGCGCAAGCTCCAGGCCTTGTTCTAACATTTCGCATAAGACGTCTTCAGTTAAAACATAGATCGCTGCGTCTTTATCCTGACACTCATCAGGTTTTGCGCAGCGATTTATCATTGCCGCTTTCGTCTTAACACCCTCTCTTTGTAAACAGAAGTATGATGGGCTTACAAATTGCCGCGTTCACCTTAGGGATAGAATGATGGACGGTTTATTATTTGTGGTTGTTTTTGTGTTGGGTGTCCTTTTAGGGTTGGGATTAGCATTTGGATTGCGTATCGTACAGGCCAGAACCGCGGAGAGTCTTGCGCAAGACCTGTTTCGCGAAACAGAGAAACGCCGCAAAGCAGACGAAGCCCAGTTGCTAGAGACCGTCAAAAACAACTTTGGTCGGTTAACCCTTGAAGCCCAAAAGAGATCACATGATGTATTTCTCACGTTGGCCGAGCAACGCCTCGAAAAGCAAACTGCGCAGCACACAGCCGAACTTGAAAGTAAGAAGGATCTGATCGGCCAGCATCTCGGACAGGTAGAGACACAGCTAAGGCGAGTTTCCGATCTTGTCAGTGAATTTGAGGAAAAGCGTGCTGAAAAGATTGGAGCACTGAGCAGCGAATTGCAGCAGCTAATTCAAACGTCAAGCTCTTTGCAGCAGGCGCTGGCTGACAATCGGGCCAGGGGGCAATGGGGCGAGCGGATCGCCGACGATATTCTGCGTTTGGCGGGTTTCGTGGAAGGTGTTAATTATGGGCGTCAGATGACAACCAACGTTGATGGGCAAAAATCTCGCCCTGATTTCACGTTTTTCCTTCCTAAAGCGATGACTCTAAATATGGATGTTAAGTTCCCCCTGGATAACTACATGGCCTTTCTTAATGCTGAAAGCCCAGCCGATCAGGATTCGTACTGTCGAAAGTTTTTAAGTGATGTGCGCAGTCACATCAAGGCAGTTTCAAGTCGAGAATATATCAACCTTGAGAATAATACGGCAGACTGTGTGCTCCTGTTTATCCCGAACGAGCAGATTTATCGGTTTATTCATGAGCAGGATTTTTCACTTGTAGATAATGCATTGGAACAGAAGGTCATCCTTTGCTCTCCACTGACCTTGTACATTGTACTCGCCGTGATAAGGCAAGCCGCAGATAATTTTGCGCTGGAACAATCATCCCGTGAAGTTCTTATTCTGCTCAAGAAGTTTAAGAAGCAGTGGGAAGCATTCAATCAGAAGATGGATGCATTGGGAAGTTCATTAGAAAAGACGCAAGCTGCTTATGAAGACCTGACCGGTAGGCGGAAAAAAGCGCTTGAACGGCCCCTCGGCGAAGTGGACAAATTGGTGTCCCGATATAACATCCTGGTTCCAGAAGAGACGCTGGTCGAAGACTGATTGCCTGCCTGCTAAGATCCGAGCGTTTGGGTGATATATCGAACCGCATTGGCGACCCCATCTTCTGACCGGATG
>JAIOHO010000045.1 GCA_019912905.1 Anaerolineae bacterium | reverse complement strand
CGGTTAGGTAAGGTGTTAACTGGGTCGATAAATCCTGGATGGTGAGTGAACGGCTTTCAAGATTTTCCTTGCGTAGTGACATTTCTATCTCAGAATTTTTATCGCTCTGGCCGATATCGAAATATACATATAGTCCTAATTGCCCCAATCGAATTAGATCGCCGCTTTGCACTGGGATGGGTGTGTTGGCAAGGAGTTTTTTTTCGTTTAGCCATGTACCATTGGTGCTAGCGAGATCTTCGAGCAAATAACCAGTTGTGGCGCGGCTGATGGCTGCATGTTTCCGCGAAACGCCGAGCAGATTGGCATTGTATGGCGTTAAGTCCACCGACGGTGTGGTTTCGCCAGGGCTGTATCTGCCGAGAATAGTTTTTTCGCCGCCCTTGAGCAGGATTGGCTGTTCTTGACCAAGGACGACCAACGCAATGATATCTGAGTATAGTCGGGTCAGTTCGATGATATGCTCAGGTGGTTTAATTTTGAGGGGGAGATCGGGGACTGGTTCAGTTGTCAGAGAAGGAATTAGGCCCATCATGGGGACGCCACAGTACGCACAAATAATCGCGTCTGGCGTGTTTTCTTTGTGACATGCAGGGCATGTTTTTATTGTATCCATCCGTGTTTTGGCCTCTGTAATCATGAAATTGTTATTTGCTTAGAAGTTACGCAGATGAAAAACGAGCGCTAAAATCAGCGGCATGAACGCTCCTAAAGGTACGGAATACGACTACATCAATTTTCTGGTGGCAGCCAAACGGGTGTTTAGCGCCGTCGAAGCCGCCTGCAGTCATCCTGAAAGCGAACGCCAACCAGCGCATGACGCCTACACCCGTCTGCTGTAACGGTTGCCGCCGGATAGCGAGGCACTGTGGACGGAAGTGAGCGGGTGTATCCAGTTGAGCGAAGGCTTGCTGATCATCGACGATACGACCCTGGACAAGGCCTATGCCAGCCAGATGGCACTGGTGAGTTGCCATTGGTCGGGCAAACACTATGAAGTGGTACAAGGGATTAACCTTATCAGTCTGATATGGAGTGACGGGGATGCCTGTTTGCCCTGCGACTACCGTCTGTACAACAAAGCGCAGGATGGCTTGAGCAAGAACGGCCATTTCTGCGCACTGCTGCAACAAGCCAAGACACGCGGCTTTGACCTGACCCTGGTGGCCTTCGACAGTTGGTACAGCAGCCTGGACAACCTGAAGTTGGTGCGCGACTATGGTTGGGACGGGTTGACGCGCTTGAAGAGCAACCGCTAAGTCAGCTTGCGTGCCGGTGAGCAGTAAGCTGTCAGTGCATTGGACATCCCGACTGCCGGGTTGACCGTTCACCTGCGTGGTTATGGTTTGGTCAAGGTGTTTCTGACGGTTGACCCACACGGCAACGCGGACTACTGGGCCCCTAATCGCCTGCAAATGACTGAGCCTCAACGCCAACTCCTGGCTGACCGTACTTGGCTGGTGGAAGTGTATCATCGGGCGCTCAAGCAGTTTACGGGTGTTGAGCGTGGACAATTTCGCTTGGAGCGAGCGCAGCGCAACCCCATTGGTTTGGCGGTGCGAGCCTATGTGCGCCTGGAACATCATCGCTGGCGCACTCGTCTGTCCATTTTCAACTGCAAGCTCGACATTATTCGTGTAGCTGTTGGTTTTTACTTGGCACACCTTAAGTATTGCCTTCCCTCAACGCCGTAACTTCTAGTGCTAATCGAATTTATTGAGGACAGTACAACGATCATACATCATGGCTGATGTTGCGGCTAGCAGGATAATTGATTGCTCCATTGGAGTTGCACAATTCGTCTTCAAAAAGGGGTACAGTGAGCATTGACAGCCATACTTCGTAATGCTATACTTCCCTCATTAACTGAATAGGGGGCGTGGTGTAGCGGCCTAACATATTGCCCTGTCAAGGCAAAGATCGCGGGTTCGAATCCCGTCGCTCCCGCTTCGGGTATCAAATAGAGCTGACATAACTGGTGTCGGCTCTATTGCTTTTATAGCCCCGTCTTGCACGTAAACCTTGTTGAACATCAGTTTGAACCACGCTTCGCGTTCCTCTAATGTAGCTCCTTCCCAGATGTTTCGGATATTACCCAGCAAATCAGCCGCCTGTTCCAAGTCAATCATGCGTCCTTGTGTGGGAAGCGGAACTGCACCCAACTGCGCCTGAAGTTCATCACGCATCTGGCGGTATTCCGTCTCACTTAGATCGCCCATGATGAACAACTGCTTGAGCCTATCGAGCTTTCCTTGAAGGGATGAGTGCTGTTTCTTTACCTGAACGTACTTGGGGTTCTCCTTTGCCATGTGCTCCAAAATCTGGTCGCGCCAATCAATGGGTAGCTCTACGCCCATGAGCACTTCGGCGGCGCGGGTCTCAATTTCATCTGCCAATACTGATTTCGTTTCGTTAGGACAGGGGATTCCACGATCCTTTGCGGGATCACGGTAGCGGCGATCTTCACGCAAGCGCCATCCCCGCCACAGGCTTCCACAATCAGCGCAGACCAGGAGAGATGCAAGCGGATATGTGGCGATTTGATTGGGCGCTCCTCGACTCCAATCCCCGGCTCGTTTCCCCCGAACTTCCTGGCATTTCTCAAAGAGTTCACGGCTGATTAGCGGTTCGTGACGCCCAGGAATATATTCCTTGTTCGCTCCTTTCTTCTTGCCCTGATAGCTGGTTTCGCCGATGTAAAAGCGATTTTGGAGCATAGGTGTTACTGTGTCTTTTCCGAAAGTATTCTGACCCCATCCGCCTGTCGTGCGATACCCCTCCGCATTGAGAGCCTGTGCTACGTCAAGATCAGAGTGGATTCCCTGACTGTATTTCTCGAATGCAAATTGAACTCCTAGACCATTGATGGGGCAGATGATCGCGTCAGTTTCTCCAATACGACCATCATGCTGTTCGAGTGTTTTTTCGAGGAGATCAGCCAGTCGGCTGTAGTCTTCTTCGTCGAGTTTCTGGTTGTGGAAGTCGTCGCCCAGTTCAAGCAACATCTTTCGCAGGCGACGGATAGTTGTGTAGCCAAAAGGCAATGTCCCATTCCAGCCACCTTTTCTGGCACGTTCCTTCTTGCCTTTTGAGGTCTCCTGGCTCAAGTTGTCGATATACCATTCGGCAAACATGGCAAGCATTCCCATCATCATCTTGCCACCAGGAGTCGTAAAGTCGAAGCTTTCTGTTACAGAAACGAATGAGACTCCCAGTTCGTTCAGTTGCTTGAGATAGGTCATTGTGTCAACGAGTGAGCGACTGAAACGGTCTAGCTTGTGGACAATTAACACATCGAATAGACCCGCTTCGGCATCCCGCATCATGTGTTGAAATTCGGGGCGCAGGACAGTTTTCCCGCTGCGTCCGCGCACTTCATATATATATCCCACCTCCCACCCGCGCTGCGAGGCGAATTGCCTGTCTAACTCAGCTTGTGCCGAAAGGGAATGGCCCTCAAGCTGTTCTTCGCTCGAAACACGGGTGTAGATGGCTGCTCTCAATGTGCCCTCCTTAGCTTACTTTGCGCTCGTTAGCTGAGCTTTCCTCAGTGATGATACGTTTGGCTATGATTGCCAACAGCTTGAGGAAAGCATCAATTTCGAGCGGTGATGCCGGTTGGGCATCCTTCATAACAGTTATGAGTTCTGTGCTGCGATTCGGCACTGTGTTTTCAATCTGGCTGGCGTCCATAGCTGTTGTCCCCTGCGTTGATTAAACGAACAGTGAACAGTTAAGGGGTGTGGGGTGCTACCTATTTCGCCGGATTTGAAAACTGGCCCTTGCAAAGCTGCGGTACATGCTCCATAATGACATGAGACGCCTCAGTTGTAAAGGGTGAAGTTTATGAACACGAACTATGAGATGCTGGTGACACAAGATGAAGCCCGCTCTAAGAAAGATGAACGCCAGCGGATGACCTACTATGTGGAGTGGCTGACAAGCACAGAACGCATGTGGTACATGCCCGATTTAGATGCGTATCGTGACTACTTACTTGAGTATCGAAAATTGGAGCCATCTAGCGCGATAGCGCATATCAGCACGGTAAAAGCACGGTACAAGAATTTGCTGCGTGACCAGCCAGGACTTGTGACGGTGCTGCAACAGGCTGCACCCTCTATAGAGGAACAACCCACATTCGTCAACGAGGTGCTGAAGACCATAGAACAAGCCACTTCACCGGATGCAGGCAAAATTGAGTTTGAGCGCAATGTCCGAGTGTTCCATTTGACGCGCAAACAGATTGACACCTTGCTGGCGCAACCTAATGTATCCACGAACCAGGGTATACGCGATGTGACCGCTATCGGGCTGATGTATTGTGTTGGGATTTCCGAAACAGAATTGTGTTCTCTTCAAGTCTCCGACCTGGATCAAGAAAAAGATGGCATTCCGGCGATTCACGTCCCAGAAACTGCCGGAGGGACAGAGAGATTAGCGCCTCTATTCGATGGTTTGCTCTTCACTCAAAATTGGTTGCAGCGATATATCCGCGCAATGCTTGAAGTCAGTCTTGTATCGGATGGTCTCATCTTCAG
>JAIOHO010000477.1 GCA_019912905.1 Anaerolineae bacterium | reverse complement strand
TGCGTGCAGCATGATCGTGCGTTTCTTGCATACGCTCCAACGAATCCAGCAGTTCTTGCATCGCCGGATTAATCCGCCTGGTCTTGTTTGGATCAGGCTCCTTCAGGCCGAGTTCAACCTGCACGTCATCCCAATCCCCTGTGACCATAAGATCGACATTATCGGTGGCGTAGGCTTGCTCAATCACCGGCAGCGCATCCATCACACGCCAATCCACCAGCGTGCCAATCATGCTGCCATTGACACCTTCATCATTCCCTTCCGCCTGCTTCAGTTGATCCACGAGAATGGCGACGCACTCGTCCCTGGCCTCCGGGTGCAGTTCCGCCATTTTTTCCAGGCAGCCGACCAGGGTCAGTCCGGTCGAAAACTGAGCTGCGGTTCGTTCCAGAGCGGCTTTTAATCGGGGAAGCGCAGTCGGTCCGATGAGGGCGACCGCGTTCGGTATCTCATCCCACAGCCAATCGTTATCCGTTTCAGTCTCAGCCATCCCGATCAAGCAGGACAGCGCAGCTTCGCCCCGCAGCTGCCCCAGGGCGCGGACCGCGTGAATAAAGGCATAGGCTTCGGGCCGCTCCTGATATTCCGGTTGCATAAAGGTTTCGTCCATCATCAGACGGCAAAGCTCTGGGACATGCTCAGGTGTGAATCCGTACAATCCGACATAATCCGGCCACTCGGCAACCTCCATTTCGGTGGGCGCGCCGAGCGGCAGTAAAGCACGGATTGGGAGTTCATATACACCGGGCTGGGGTTCGGCCATCTTGTCTCCATCCGATCACTGGTACCGCATTGCCTATCCACTTTCGTCCTTACAGGATACCGCGAAAGTACCGGCAGGCCGACAGTGGACAGCCCTTATCCAACAGAATTGCTCTTGGTAGGGGAAAACCAAAACCGGCAGCGCGGGGATGGCTGCCGGTTTCTTATTGCTGGGGGACCTGGATTCGAACCAAGATCGACAGGGCCAGAACCTGCTGTTCTGCCGTTGAACTATCCCCCACTATGTCGGGGACATCCTATCATATCTTGCTCCCCGTTTCAAGACCTATTCGACCGCAGCCACCTGATCGGCTGCGAGTTTGACCCGTCGCAGCGATTCCTCGCGCCCGATGATTTCCATCGTCTCGAACAGCGGCGGGGAAACCTGCTGACCGGTCACAGCGACCCGCAGCGAGCCGAATAACTGCCCAACCTTCAGGCCCAGTTCTTCAGCCAGAGCACGCATGGCCGCTTCCAGATTTTCATGCGTCCAGGTACTGACCACTGCCAGATGATCGTAGGCCAGTTCGAGCGCGTCCCGCGTCGATTCGGCGTCCATCTTCTTCTGAATCACCTCATCCGGGGACGCCGCCGGTTGGAACTCCTCCCGGAAGAAAAAGCCCGCCATATCGACGATGTCGTTCAGAGTCTTGATGCGCGTCTGTACCAGCGGCGTGACCTTCAGCAGCACATCCGTGTTCACTTCCAGCCCGGCAGCCTCCAGCACCGGACGCAGCCGCCGCGCCAGATCGTCGTTCTCCAGGCTGCGAATCCACATACCATTCAGCCAGTCGAGCTTTTCGATGGGATACACGCTGTCTGCCGGGTTGACCCGTGCCAGATCAAACAGCTCAATGGTCTTGCTCACCGGGAAAAATTCGCTGTCGTCGCCGATGCTCCAGCCGATGTTGGTCAGAAAATTGACCACCGCTTCGGGCAAATACCCGGCGTCCATAAATTCCTTTGCCAGCACCAGCACCTGCTTGCCGTCCTGGGTGAAACCCGCATGGCGCTTGCTCAGTTTACCCTTGCCGTTGGGGTTGAGCAGCACCGGCAGATGCGCAAACTGCGGGCGCTCCCAGCCGACGGCATCCCACAACTGCCAGTGCAGCGGCAGCGAGGGCAGCCACTCATTGGAGCGCATCACGTGCGAGATTACCATAAAATGGTCGTCCACCACATGCGCCAGGGCATACGTCGGGAAACCATCAGATTTCAGCAGTACCGCATCCTGCTGGAGCGCGTTCTCAAAGGTGACCTGACCGCGAATCAGATCATGCACCACCGTTTCGCCTTCCAGCGGCATCTTAAAGCGGACGACCGGGGTAATGCCCTCGGCCTCGCGTGCAGCACGCTGCTCCGCCGTCAGGTTGCGACAGTGACGGTCATAACCCGACTGCTCCCCGCGCTTCTCTTTTTCTTCGTTGACCTGCTTCAGCCGCTCTGGGGTGCAGTAGCACGGATAAGCGTAGTCGTGTTCGACCAGCCACTGCGCCCACTGCTGGTACAGATCGACCCGCTGCGACTGCACATACGGCCCATAGGGTCCGCCGATGTCTGGGCCTTCATCATAATCCAGGCCGAACCAGCGCAGCGCGCCCATTAACTGCTCTGCGGAGCCGGGGACGGTGCGCTTCTGGTCCGTATCTTCCAGTCGCAGGATGAATTTGCCCTGGTGGTGGCGGGCAAACAGCCAGTTGAACAACGCCGTGCGCACCCCGCCGATGTGCAAAGGACCGGTGGGGCTGGGCGCAAAACGCACGCGAACAGGTCGAGCATCCGTCACGAGTGCAAACTCCTGCTAAATCCGGCGGCGGCGCGCGATCACACTCTGCGCCAGGCCGACTCCGGCCATGGTGGACAGCAGCGAGGTCCCGCCAGAGCTGATAAACGGCAGGGTGAGGCCGGTCACGGGGACCAGGGCCAGATTCATGCCGATCGAGGTGACTGTCTGAAAGAATATAAAAGCCGCGACGCCATAGCAGATCAGGCTGCCAAACGGATCAACCGACCGGCGCGCACCGGCCAGGATGCGCATCAGGACCAGGCAGATCATGCCCAGGGTCGCCATACTACCCACAAAGCCGAACTCCTCGGCGATGACACTGAAAATAAAATCGGTGTGGCGCACGCGCAGGAAACGGCCCTTGTTCTGCGTGCCCACAGAATAGCCTTTGCCCAGCGTGCCGCCCGAACCGACGCTGATGAGTGCCTGGCGAATGTTGAAGTA
>JAIOHO010000044.1 GCA_019912905.1 Anaerolineae bacterium | reverse complement strand
GTCTTTGTAGTAGCAGGCTGCCAGTTCGGTGATGCCAGGTCTTGCACCAGCGTTATTGCTACTTTGTGTGCGTATGGTGTACAGGGCTTCCGAGAGGAGGAGCGTGATCCACACATCCATGTATGCTCGGGGCAGCCTGGAACCCATCTCGTACACCGCCTGAAGTTTCGGATTGCCGCGCACCTGGTCCATCAGAGCTTGTAAATCCGCGAAGAGGATATCGCAAGGCACGGGATAGTACGTGGCGACGTCTTTCCGCGCGCGGCGCGTGGGTTGCCAGTAGGCGGGCAGGGCGAGGGTGAGAAAACCGGCAAAGGCCAAGTAGGCTTCGAGCCAGAACAGCTTCAGAGTCTTGTTGTGGGGCTGCTGTCGGGCACTGGCTGTATTGACGCCCTTAATCGAAGTCGGGGAGATGATCGCCAGCGCGCTGACCTGACTGGCAGTTGCTGTCCAATTAAACTGCTTGAGTTCCGGGCTGTGGAGTTGGGGTCGGATCTGTTTCAGCCAGGTGTCCGGGCCGGCAGCCGAGGGATCGCAACCGACGCCCGAAAAGTAATCCAGGATGAGCCTGCACAGCGCGACGGCGGCTTCGCCCTGATGGGCGAACCAGAGATGCACCAGGAGCGGATACGTGCGCAGCATGCTCGAGCCTAGCCCGAAGTGGGAGCACAGGTGTGCCCAGAATGGGAAGCGGGGATCGGGCTGCGGGCGATCTTCTGAGGAATCCAGCGAGCGTCGGAGGGCGGCGCGCCAGCGCTCCCGTTCAGCGGCGTAATCGACAATCTGATCGTGCGGAAAGCCTGGTGGTACGTAGCGCTGCTCCAGCTGCTCGATCGGAACGCCCTGATCGCGCCGCGTCTGCTCCATCCTGGTCAGTGGTTTTCGGATGGCGGGAAGGAGCTGCGGGAGACCTTGCGCTTGTACCCCGATCTCGATTTCGCGCTGGGTGGCTGCGGTTGTCAGCCGAAAGGCGGTCCCTACATCGCGAATGTGGACATCATGCTGAGGCACGAGCGTGGACACAAGGTGAGCCAGACCTGTAGCCACGAACGTCGCGCGCATCAGGTCGGAATCTTTTGCTACCCGCAGGACCGTATCGGTCATGGGAGCCGCGCCATTCCTGTGTCGGGGACGAGACCCCCGGGAGTCAGACGATTGGGCGGCGATTTCGGGCGACGGTGCGAATCTGCTGCCAGAGGGTCTTGCTTACGGCACAGATATCTTTCGACGACCTGATCGTAACCATTCTAGGCGATTCTGTCCACCTCTGTGCAAGCCAATGGCGCCGAGCCGTAGCGCGTTCTGTTATCTGGCTCTGCGCCGCAATAGGCAAATGAATTCACGGTTGGTGGTGCGAGGCGGTAGAGGTCGACAACTCGTCACATAGATCGGAGCGCTTTGACGAATGTCACTGCCATCGCTTAATTTGTATTTATGCGTTCTTATCCGACACGTCGACCCACAACACAGTTTTATGCGATACGCGAAAGACGTTGCTCACTTGATATAGAAATCCCCTAAATTAAAGCTATCCTCCATGACCATGGCGATCACTTCGCTACGACTGGCAACGCCCAACTTGGCAAGAATGTTGCTGACATGCGATTTCGCGGTTGATGGGCTGATTACTAGCGCGTCAGCGATTTGATTATTTCCCATCCCTTTGACTATGAGCGCCAGCACCTCACGTTCGCGGGTAGTCAACGCCTCGAAGCGTGATTTAGGCTTCTGAAGGGATTCGAGGAGAATTTTGGTCACTTCGGGCGCATAGGTAGCAATGCCATTCTGAGCGGAACGAATCGCCTGTGCTAGATCATCTGCTGAAATCTTCTTAAATAAGTAGCTAATCGCACCTGCCACAAGAATGTCTTTAATCAGTCTCTCTTCACCGAAGCTAGTGAGTGCAATCACCTGGGTATCTGGGAAATCCTGGCGGATGAGGCGTGTCGCAATGATACCATCCATGATGGGCATCATCAAATCCATTAATACGATATCGGGCAGTTGATTTGCGCAGACAGCTAAGGCTTCCTTGCCATTAGACGCCTCGCCGACAGGTTTGAGATCGGGGTAACTCAGCAGGAAGACTGCCAAACCCTTGCGCAGCATGGCATGGTCATCTACGATCACAATCCGAATCGGTGATTGAGGGTCCATCACTGCATCCTGACTCAAGCACTTCGATAACTTCACCTCATTTCATTTTAACATATGCCTAATCCGTTGGGGCTATCCAAGCGACCCTAAGGAGAGTTCCCTCCCCTTTATGACTGATGGTTTCGAGAGTCCCGCCAATATTGTGGACGCGGTCGCTCATGATACTGAGTCCCAGGTGACCGGGGCCTACGCCAGCCGGGTCAAAACCAAGTCCATTATCCTGAATAGTGAGGTCAAGGCGTCCTGACTGGCTGCTATAATAAATCTCAACGTGGCTGGCTGAAGCGTGTAAGACCACATTATTAAGCGCTTCCTGCGCGACACGGTAGAGTGCGAAATGTACATCGGGCGGGACAGGCTCTTGCTCTTCTACGCGGACAGAAATGCTCAATCCGGTGCGATTGGTGATAATCGTGGCAACCTGGCGGATCAGGTCACCCAATTTTGCATCAGCGAGAGATGCGGGATGAAGCTCCAACAACAACGAGCGCATCTCGGCTAGCGCGTTC
>JAIOHO010000476.1 GCA_019912905.1 Anaerolineae bacterium | reverse complement strand
CGTTGACCCAGTGGCTGTAATCGGCGGTGATTTTGAGCGTGGGAAACTGGCGCAGATAATAGGCGGTGTCCCAGGGCGTGAACAGGATGCGCCCTCGATGCGTCTCGTGTCCGACCGGAACGCCGATCTTTTCTTCGACGCGCAGCGCTTCCTCGAAAAATGCGCTGGCTTCGTCGCGGGTCATATGGTCGCGCCCGCTGTGCAGGTTGATGCGCACCGGTTCGAACTCGGCCAGCGCCAGCAGCGCCGGTTCCAGTTCCGCTTTGGTGGGCAGCGCCGCCCCGACGATCAGCTTCTGGCCGAACTGGGCTGCCAGCGCCTGCATCTCCTGGCGCGAGATGGTCCACTGGCTCGGCCACAGCTCGAAGCCATCATAGCCCGCACCGGCCACCTGTTCGATTTGCTGCGCCAGCGGGCCGGTCATGCCCCACAGCGCCCGGAACACCAGCAGTCTCATGCTCATTTCTCCAGTTCCACATCGGATTCGATCAGCATGCTGCACAGCAGCCGGTAACCGTCCGCCAGTTCGTGCGCATCAATATTCAATTCATCGGCATATTCAGGATCATGTTCGGCCACACCGGACAGCACACGCGTGATGCACGAGCGGCAGGTCCCGCTGCGGCAGCTAAACGTGAGCATCAGGCCCGCATTTTCGGCGGCTTCCAGAATCGTTTCACCATCTTCCACGCGGAACTGAGTCCCGCTGTTGCACAGGGTTACCGTATAGGTCACGGCTACGTCTCTTCGAGTGCCCCGGTATCCGCGACGACAGGTGCCCAGGCGATTTCCAGCCCATCGTCGGGTATCTCGCGCAGCATCCCCTCGACGACCGGGTACAGCCGGTCGAAATAGGGGGCCAGCTTCGCCTCGGGATCATCTTTGTGGGCCTGTACGAAGCGCGCCAGGATGTCGCGGGCTTCCTCGGTCAGCCGCTGTAATTCCTCACGCCCGGCGCTGCTGTCGCCCAGCAGATGCCGCAGCCAGGTATAGCCGTAGCTGACGTGGATGGCCTCGTCAGCCCAATCGAAATCCATGTCCTGGGCCGCGCCGCCATCCTGCGCCGATTCGAGGATTTTGAGTTCGATCTGCTTGGTCCCCGCCCGCAGCAGCCCTTCCTCATAGAAGTAGAGCAGCGCCAGACGCTGAATCGGCGGCATCGGCCCCATGGCGTTATACAGAGCATTGCCCCAGGGGACCAGTTCGGGCACATCCCAGCCCCAGCCCTCCAGCGCCCGGTAGCCCATCGTGCTGTGGCGCGTCTCATCCCACGACCAGCGCGCCAGGTCGAGGTAAAAATCCCAGGGCTGGCTGTCGAAGTCCCACATCGACGCGGCCACGACTTCCGCCGCCCAGATTTCGTTAAAGTGGCTGATCGCGGACCAGACCTGCATGGCGACGCGCTTGTCCAGCGCTTCGATCCGCTGCCAGGCTTTGCGCCCTTCGAGGTCATACTTGTTCTCGTGGGGCAGATGAAACAGCGCCGGACGCCAGCGGGCATCGCGCTGCACACTGCGGCCCACTTCATGATCCTGGCGACCGGCACCGGCATGTCCATCTGGCTTCTCGCCGCGCGCATCCAGCCCGCCAATGCCGCCAATACTGGCGACCCAGACCCGCAGATAATCCTGCCAATCACGGGTGGTTTCAAACAACTCCGGCATCACCTCAGCAGCCAGCGCGCGCATCCGCTCCACCTGGGCCTGCTTGTCCGCCAGGATATGGCGCAGGATATAGACGGTCGGTGCATCGTCCAGAGGGTCGGTCTGGTCGAGGTAATCCTGATAGGTGCGCATCAGTTCTGGCAGCAGCACGCCGTAGACGCCGCCGATCAGCTCAAAGGTATCGCGCCCTTTGGCGCATTCGGCCAGCAGGTTCAGGATGTCGGCGTCATATTTGCGATCGACATCCCGCCGGGGATAGCGGAGTTCGAGCACGCGCGTGCGCAGCGCGTCGGCATGGCGCGTGGTCTGCCACATGTCGCTGGACAACTGGCGTTTGAAATCCCACTGGCTGGTATCGACAAACCAGGCCGCCAGCGTCCGCATCGACTGGCGTTCGGCCACGTAACAGCGTTTTAAATACTGAGAGGCGTTGTCTACACGAGCCTGTTCATGGGTCGCGCGCGATGTGGGTAAGACCTTGACCATATAATCGCTCCCGTTTAAACAAGTTTCTCTCGAAAAGGACTGTACATGTGGGCTGTTTGAGTTCAGTTTCAAGTTTATGCGCATGGACAAGTGCTGTCAAGGAACCGGGCAGCTGATTTTCTTGACACGCCGTTCAAGAGACTCTACACTTGATCTTGTACAGACAATCTAACCGATTGTTACATACCATTTAGCGTTTTTGAAGGCGGAGAATGGAGGCATCTGGCGATTATTACGGAAAATATACGCACGAATAAATCATGATCCTTCTAGCAAAAGGGAGAGAATTTTATGTCGCGCAAGTGGTTCATTGCCCTCTTAACGGTTTCCATTTTAGCTTTATCCGCATTTTCGCTCGTGGGTGTGCAGGCCCAGGGCACCTGTGACGGCGAGGAAATCACGCTGCGGCTGGATGACTGGTCCAGCGGCGACCGCGTGGAATACATGAATCAGGTGCTCGATGCGTTCATGCAGGAATACCCCTGTGTGAAAGTGGTTGCCGAACCCAACATCGGTGACGATCAGAACACGCGCCGCCTGACCATGATCGCCAGCGGCACCGCCCCCGATCTGGTGGCAACCGGCGAATCCTGGATTCCGCTGTATGCCGAGGCTGGCGGTTTCATGGACCTGACCCCCTTCGTGACCGGCCCCGAGGGTTTCGACCCGGCGGCGATCTTCTACGAGGGTGTCTATAACCAGGGCTTTTACAAGGGCAACCCGGTTGCCATCGCCAAGGACTACAGTGTCAACTCGTTCTACGTGAACAAGGCGCTGTTCGACGCGGCGGGCATTTCCCTGCCCGAAGAAGGCTGGACGTATGACGATTATCTCGACATCGCCATGCAGATGACGCTCGACGCCGACGGCAACAATGCGACCAGCCCGGACTTTAACCCCGACAATATCGTCCAGTGGGGCACGGACATCATCGACGACGGCTGGTGGCGCGGCTACCAGAGCTTCCTGTATTCCTGGGGCGCGCATACCATCAGCGATGATGGCACCACCACCGCAGGCTACCTGAACAGCGACGCGGCAGTCACGGCCTGGGAATGGTATCGTGATCAGGTTCACGTCCACCACGTCGCCCCATCGGGCACGCTGATCGGCGGCACCGAAGGCGGGCGCGTGCAGATGTTCCAGGATGGCAAGATCGCCATCGGCGTCACTTTCCACGGCCCGTGGTGGCAGGATGTCTTTAACGAAACCCCGAATCTGGATTGGGGCGTCGTCCCCATCCCGACCGGACCCGCCGGACATCACAGCGCCGTCATGTGGATGGGCTGGGGCATCAACGCCAAGACCGAACACCCGAACGAAGCCTGGGAACTGCTGAAATGGCTGACGACCGAACCGGGCCAGCGCGTGTTCGCCCTGAAAGCCCTGAGCGCCGACCGCGCTGTGTCTGAAGAACTCCAGCGCGTCGATGATCCTTACTGGGGCGTATATGTGGCCGAAGCCCAGTACCTCGATCAACTGGACGAGCAGTTGAACGCCTACTACGGCCCATGCGTCTTCACCCCGGCGGGGGACCTGCTCAAGCGCGTCCTGGCCGATGGCGGCGACATGATCGACATCAAGGCTGAACTGGATACCCTGGCACAGTCCGCCGATGCCTGCCTCGCGGAATCGACTGCATCGGGCGCATCGTCGTAATCCTGACTCGTTTCACAGACTGCATTGGGCGAGTTCACGGACTCGCCCAATTTCCCAGGAGCCTGCCATGATCGGACGCAACTTCCGGCTGTCCCTCAGCCAGCGCGAAGCGATGCTGTTTTACGCCCTCATCGCCCCCTGGGTGGTCGGCTTCATCCTCTTTCTGGGCTACCCCATGCTGCGCTCGTTGTATCTCTCGTTTACCGACTATAACCTGCTCAGCCCACCGGTGTGGGTGGGGCTGCGCAATTACGAACGCATCTTCAACGATCCCGAATTCTGGCAGTCGCTGAAAGTCACCTTCATTTACGCCCTGGGCAGCGTGCCCGGAGGCAGCATTATTGCGCTGGCGCTGGCGATGGTGCTGTCGCAGAAGCTGCGCGGCGTCAACCTCTGGCGCACGATCTTCTTTCTACCGTCGATACTCAGCAGCATCGCCGTCGCCCTGCTCTGGTTGTATGTCTTCCGGCCCGAAGGCGGCCTGCTGAACATCGTCCTGGGCTGGTTCGGCATCGAGGGGCCAGGCTGGTACACCAGCGAAACCTGGGCGCTGCCCGCGCTGATCATCATGAGCTGGTGGAGCGTCGGCGGCCAGATCGTGATTTACCTGGCCGGACTCAAGGGCATCCCGGAGACGCTCTACGAAGTCGCCGAGATCGACGGCGCGAATAACTGGGCCAAGTTCCGTTTTGTGACGCTGCCCATGCTCAGCCCGACCATCTTCTTTAACCTGGTGCTGGGCATCATCGGCGCGCTGCAAGTGTTCGACGTCGGCTGGGTGATGACGC
>JAIOHO010000475.1 GCA_019912905.1 Anaerolineae bacterium | reverse complement strand
GGATCTGCGTCTGGCTGACGTAGATGTCGTTCGGCCCGGGCAGATAATGTTCCGCCCGCAGGAAGCCGATGCCGTCATCGACGATTTCCAGCACGCCGAACACCTTGCCGCTTCCGGTCAGCGGCACCGCTGCGATCGACTGGGTGCGGAATTTAAATTCTTCGTCAATCGTGTGCGAAAAGCGCGGGTCGTGGCGCACATCCCGAACCAGCGCCGCGCTTGCATTCTGCATCACCCACCCGGCAATGCCTTCATCCGCCGAAATGCGATAATTCAGCAGGTTTTCGGCCAGCATGCCTTTGACCAGCACAAATTGGAGTTCGTGGGTTTCCTCATCCAGCAGCAGCAACGAACCATCGGGCGCATTCAGTAAGTCCATGGACTGCTGAAAGGTGCGGTGGAGCAGTGTCCGCAGCGCTTCATCACTCGTGACCGCCTCATTCGCCGCCGTCAGCCCCTTCAGGATTTCGACAAAATCGCGCAGTTGGGCCAGTTCGCTATGCAGGGCCTGGTGGTCAGCCTGTAACCGGGCATTTTCTCGTTGTAAGATGGTAAGTGTATTGGTGACCATCTTATAATCCTTTTCTTATAATGAGCCGCTGTCAGAACTCTTGTCCCATTTTACGCCGTTTTCAAAATCGTGCGGGTTAGAAAGCCCATATCACAATACTTTCAGGGCATATATCCCAAATTGGCCTCGAAAAATCCCAAGTTTTAGCTTGACGTGTTCACACTTTTATGATTATGATAGGGTATCGAGGTCAACAGGCCACTTCTTCTGTTCATTCAATAACACAATCTGCACCTGCCCAACAATCTTGCTTGACTGACATTGGACGGTCTTAATGAACCGCGTGCCAGCGCCCGAGCCGCACTGATGGC
Organism: Anaerolineae bacterium; assembly: GCA_019912905.1. Taxonomy (GTDB): domain Bacteria; phylum Chloroflexota; class Anaerolineae; order Aggregatilineales; family Phototrophicaceae. The sequence goes on along the minus strand of JAIOHO010000475.1, from coordinate 10,876 downwards.
CGCCTTCAAGAACAACCCTTCTCTTTCTTAAGTATATCTGCGCTAGCAGATAACCTCGGAGATTCACAACATTATGGACATTGCACAACTCGAACAAAACACGCTTGAGGAATTGCGGCGCATCGCCCGTGAAGCCGGTGTCTCGGGATTCAGCAAGTTGAAGAAGCCGGACCTGATTCTGGCGCTGCTGCGCGACGAGGCCGAAAAGCGCGGCCACAAGCTGCGCGGCGGCGTGCTGGAAATCGTCGATGACGGCATCGGCTTCCTGCGGGCGGAACATTATCTGCCCGGGCCGAACGACATCTACGTCAGCCAGACGCAGATCCGCCGCTTCAATCTGCGCACCGGGGACATGGTCATCGGTCAGGTGCGCGCCCCCAAAGACTCGGAAAAATATTACGGCCTGCTGCGCGTCGATGCGGTCAACGGCCTCGACCCTGAATATGCCAAAGATCGCCCGCACTTCGAAGAACTGACGCCGATCTTCCCGGAAGAACGCTTCAATCTGGAAACCAACCCGCGCATTCTCTCCACCCGCCTGCTGAACCTGATCGCCCCGATCGGCAAGGGTCAGCGCGGCATGATCGTCGCCCCGCCGAAAGCCGGTAAGACGACCGTGTTGAAGGAAGTCGCCAACGCCATCAGCCGCAATTATCCCGACGTCCACCTGATGATCGCCCTCATTGGCGAGCGTCCGGAAGAAGTCACCGACATGGACCGTTCGGTCGATGCCGAGGTCATCGCGGCGACCTTTGACGACCCGGTCACGCATCACGTCAAGGTGGCGGAAATGGCGCTGGCACGTGCCAAGCGGCTGGTCGAGAGCAAGCGGCATGTCGTCATCCTGCTCGACAGCATCACCCGACTGGCGCGGGCCTATAACCTGGTCGTCCCGACCAGCGGGCGCACCCTGTCCGGTGGTCTTGATCCGTCCGCCATCCATCCGCCCAAGCGCATTTTCGGCGCGGCGCGCAACGTCGAGGAAGGCGGCAGCCTGACCATCGTCGCCACCTGCCTGGTCAATACCGGCAGCAAGATGGATGACGTCATCTACGAAGAATTCAAAGGCACCGGCAACATGGAGCTGCATCTCAGCCGCAAGCTTCAGGAACGCCGCGTCTTCCCGGCCGTCGACATCGAACAATCGTCCACGCGGCGCGAAGAACTGCTGCTGGGGCCGGACATCTTGCAGCGCGTCTACACACTGCGGCGGATGCTGGGACACCTGGCTGAAAACAACGAACTCGGCAATGTGGGGGCGTATGAACAACTGCTCTCCCAGTTCCGCCAGTTCGACAGCAACGAGGATTTCCTCAACAGCCTGCCAGGTTCGAACGTCAGCGCGAACAATTCCGTCCGCAGCATGGAACGCTAACGTTTCGGCAGCCGAAACTGTCCGCAAAGAGATCAATGGCGCACCCGTGATTCGCGCGCGGTGCGCAGTCTCTTATTCCAGCATGTAGTTACTCTGCAAAAAGCGCATGAAATCGACGATGGCACGGCGGCGCATCGAAATCGAGAGAATTTCTTCCTCGCGCATCTCGCCGAAGGTCTGGTCGAAACCCTGCGGAGTAAAAATCGGATTCCAGCGGTAGCCATCTCCCCGGGGCCGGGTGGCGATTTCGCCCGGCAGCGAACCGGCAAACGTGCGTTTCATATTGCCGTCGCTGAAGGCAATCACCGAAATCGCCTCGGCATAATGATCGTCGAAGGCGTTGATCGCGCGGCAGAAATTGCCCAGGCCCATCGTCGTGATGAACGCATTGGTCATGCCACCCGGCAGCCCACCCCAGGCCCGAACCGCCAGCGCCGTCTGCTCCACAAAGACCGGCTTGTTCATCATTTGAAAGGCCTCCTGCACTTTGCGCAGGGCAATTTCAGTCGGATCGACCCGCTGGATTTCGTCGATTTCGATAGGCATGAACTGAAGCGTCGCCCCCAGAATCTGCTCGTAAATCACCCGTTTGGTCTGGCTGCGGCTGACGAAATAGAGATCGGAAATCGACAGCCGCCGCGTCGTTGGCGACTGCTGAGAGCCGGAAGCCCGCAGCGGGTTGAACACGAGGCGCTCAATCTCGAACAGGCCGTTGAGCAGCGCGACGGTCGTCGCCGGAATCAAACCGGCGGACAGGTCGATGATCTGAAGTTTCTGCAAGTCCTCGGGGATACCGGTCGGCGCGATAAGGACCGGGGCAATCGGCTTGTTCAGCTTGCGCGCGTATTCCAGCTCCTTCTGGCAGTATTCCGAAATCAGAGACTGCGGCGAAATCAGCAGCATGAAACAGTGACAGGCCGCAATCTCGTGCTGGATTTCCACCCACCAATCCTGGCCGATGTTCAGGCGGTCGTCGAACCAGATTTCATGACTCTTCATCGGCTGGAGGATTTCCAGCACGACTTCCTTGTTGGCACGGGCGTAACTGATAAAGATTTTCATACGGGCTTCCGCTCGATCAGAGGTCGTTCTGTAATTCTATCCCAAACTGCTCGCGCAGATGGCGCTGGAACTCAGACTCGTCTTCGAGGTCATATTCGCTGCGGCGGCCCGCTTCGGTGACGATCAGGCGGTGATCGCTGAGCGTGACCCGCCCGGCGGGAGTCGCCCGCGAGCAAATGCGCTGCCGGGTGAAGTGAGACTGCGGCGAGGTCTGGTGAAAATCACAGCCTGCGGCGAAGTCCGCCAGCGTGCGCGGCGTCAGCCGGAGCAGATACTCATCATGCCAATCGCCGCCGTTTGTCCGACGCGCATGCCGGCCTTCGATTCCATCATGGATGATGCGAAAGACGCCGTTGGATTGCACCTGCGGGCCGGGGTCGTCGAAGCGCAGCGGTTCCAGAAACGAATCACCGAAGCCCACATCGACCAGCCAGCGCTCCTCCAATGACACGACCAGCGTCAGGTGATCCAAGGGCGTGCCGCTGGCCCACTCGCGCGCATTCACCCGCGCCTCCAGCAGCGTCACCTCATAACCCAGGGCACGCAGCACCGCCGCAAACAGGCCGTTCTGTTCATAACAGAACCCGCCGCGCCGCTGGTGAACGATCTTGTCAAACAGCCAGTCTTCATCCAGCACGATGCGCCGCCCCAGGTGAATGTCCAGGTTCTCGAACGGCACCGCCAGCAGGTGCGCCCGGTGCAGGGCACCCAGGGTCTCCAGCGTCGGGTCGCCGGGACCGTCATAGTCGATGCGCCGGAAATACGCCTCAAAATTCATGAGTATGGTTCCCCCCAAAAAACAAACGGTCACCCTAACACACACCGTCAGCCCGGCTCCGTTTGGATCTGCCGTGTATTAACACACCTGCCACATTCGAGTCAACTGTTCAGGCCGACAGGGTCGCATCGAGCAGGGGATGAAGGCGGGTCTGACACTACTCAATAGCCTGTGCGCCGCCTGCCCAGACCGCCGGATTTCGACGCTTGCGCTGCCCAGGGCAGCATACTCAACAGGGGGTTTGTCTGCTATACTACGTTCGCTAAAAGTGACACTGGATGAGGGTACGGAACATATGCCAATCGATGTCAATCAGTTGCGCAAGGGAACCACTTACACGGAAGATGGGGAAATATACAAGGTCGTCAATTATGCGCATAACAAGACCGGGCGCGGCGGAGCCACCATCCGCGTCACGGTGCGCAACATGCGCAGCGGCTCACAAATCGAGCGGACCTACAACTCCGGCAACCGCGTCGATGATATTCGCGTCGAGGCCACCGAAGTGGAATATCTGTACGACGATGGCGAACTGCTCACGTTTATGGACACCGAAACCTACGAGCAGCCGCAGTTGAATCGCAGTGTGTTGGGGGATGATGTCTACTTTCTGAAGTCCAACCTCAAAATCAAGCTGCTGAAATATGGCGAAGAAATCATCGATTATGAACTGCCGGTCACGGTCGATTACGAAGTCACCGATTCGGAAATCGCCATCGCCGGGGATACCGCCAACAACCCGACCAAGCGGGTCACGGTCGAATCCGGGCTAGAAGTGAAGGTCCCGTTGTTTGTGAATGTCGGTGATACCATCCGCGTCAAAACAGAAGACAGCAGCTACGTCACCCGCGTCTGACACACCCTGAGCACACCAGCGGATTCAGCAGGAGACCGCCGGGTCTCCTTTTTGTTGGCATCAGCGCACCCCCAAAACACGCGGATGCGCAACTTTTCTGCGGACCGGACGTACTGGTAAGAACAAAGACAGGAAACATCGAGCCGTCGTGCGCGACTTACTCTTTTTACTTGTCCTATTCGTGGTGACCGTCGGGGTGGCGCTGGCCGTTGGCCCGCTGTTTGCCATCCTCTTTTTGCTGGTCGCCAAAGGGGTCGCGATCATCTGGACCAGCGCCGCAGAGTCCTACCGCGTGACCCTGCATGAAAAACGCAAGCGCCGCCACATTCGGACCATCGACGGCGAGATGCTCGAAATCGCCCCGGCGGATGACCATGCCGATGAAGTGATGATCGAGACTGGAAAATATCATGCCTGACGCCAATCTGATCCGCCAGCGGGTCGAAAAGCACTACAATCAGCGCAAAGAATTCATCATTCACCTGATCGTTTTCGGCATCATCAACGGTGCTCTCTGGGCGATCTGGGCATTGACCCGTGGTTTACTCGGCTTCCCCTGGGCGTTGGTTGTGACGCTGGGCTGGGGTTCCGGGTTGGCGGCTCATTTCCTTGAAGCCCGCTCCTGGTCACCGGGGCATCTTGCGGCGGTGGATCGCGCGATCGACCGGCAGATGAACTCGATTTACGGCCCGGACTGGCGCGACGACACCGAACCGGAAGACTATGCGCGGGTATCCGCCGCGGTGACCAAGCAGTTTCGCCAGAACAACGAATTTACCATCCACCTGACCATCTATGTCATCATCAACTTGCTGCTGGTGATGTTATGGTTTATCCTGTCAGGAGGTGTGGGCTTCCCCATCCCGCTGGTGCTGATGGCGCTGTGGGGGGCTGGTCTGGCCGCGCACGGCGCGTCAAATTACTTCGATTCTTCGCGCTCGGTGGCAGCCCGTGAACGAGCCGTCCAGCGCGCTCTGGCCGCAGAATATGTGACCAAGAAGAAGAAACGCCAGGCCGAGCCGCATACCATTTCGACTCCCGATGGCGAGCAGTTTGAAGTGATCGAGGATGACTGGGAAAAAGAGAACAGGCTGACCGATGCGAAATGAGATGATTCTCCACCCAATGAACGCCGCACCCGAAGTCCTGAACACACCGAGTCGTATCTGGTTTACGGTGCATGTCAGCGCCTATCTCCTCTTCTGCATTGCCCAGATGCTCCTGTTTCCGCTCGATACGGTTGGCCTTATGCTGCGCGCAGGGTTATTTGCCACGCTCATCGCTCACTTTTCATGGCTGACCGCCAGCGACATGGGCGTCGTGCGCGCGGCCTGGCAGCACGTCGAAGTGCTGGCTCCCAGCGCCCCTCTGCTGACCGACGGCCAGCGCAGCATTCAGCAGCAGCATTTTACGCAGCATGAGTTCTGGTTCCGCTGGCACGACATCGGCTGATCGAACCTCGTCATGGAAGAGTTTGATCCCGCGCAGCGCATCACCCGGATCGAGCAGCGCTTTCGCCAGCGGAGCAATTACGCGGTTCATGCCGTTTTTTTCGTATGCAGCGCCATCCTGTTTCTGCTGTTCCTGCGCGATCCGGCTTCGGCCCGCCAATGGCTGACGCTCCCCAATACCGGCGATCTCTTCCTGCTCCTGACCATCTGGTTGGTGATCTTCGCCGCGCATTCTGTCCGCTTCTATTTTCAGGAGCAGCTGGCGCGCGCAGTCCGGCGCGAGATGACGGATTTTGAGGCCAAGCCCAAACGCCATATGCGCCTCGAAGACGACGGCGAGATGGTAGACATCGCGGACGAATCTCCGCGTCAGGAAGACCTCCACGCCCAGGCGGATTGACAGCCGGCTTGCGGCGATTTCTCTCCCGATTCTGCCTGGCCGAGCGCCCCAAATCCGGTTGGTGAACTCTAACAAGACTCTATGATTCTCTAAATGTTAAGCCATTTGACAATTGGTTAATAGTGACATAAACTGATGCTATGAAGAACCATTTGGAGTTAATGTGACCAGATGAAGATACTCATTCAACTGGTTTCAAAGCGGACATTGATGCACGCGGTGCAGGTTTCTACCTGACCGCGTGTTTTTTTTGTTTTTGTATGGATTGATCCTATAAAAAGGAGCGTTCAGACATGGATTACGGAATGATCAGCCAGATCGAAAAGGCCCGTCTGTATGCCGATGAGCCGGAGCGTGTGACCTTCAAGGCCCTGACTGTCACCTTCAAGGGCGACAACAGCACCTATACCATCACACTGAATGAATCTGGCTGGCACTGCACCTGCCCCGGTTTTCAATCGCATCACATCTGCCCGCACATCATGGCGATGGAGCGGGTCTTCAAACCGATGCTCAAGATCCCGCCGCTGCCCTACGCACCGGGTCAGAACGTCGTCAGTGATGTCGAGAAAGCCGTCCGCTATGCAGATGAACGCGACCGCATCCTGGTCGAATCCTTCAATGTGACGCTTCGGGGCAACAACGGCGACCACGCCGTTTCCTATGATCGCGGCGCATGGCACTGCGACAGCAACTCCTTCCGGCTGCGCGGCGTCTCCAGCCACACCATGGCGATGGAGCGCATCCTGAAAGGCATGCTGGCCGAACCTCAGAAAGTCTGATCACCCGGCCATACCCCAGAGGGCGAAAGCCCTCTGTTCTTTTCTGGAAACTTGTCTTACTGCGTGTTACAATGGCCCCACTTGACCAGGCGGGACAACCAGCAGTGCAGATGACCGTGCCACAGCACCCTTGAGGTGCGCCATTCGTCACTATTTGCTGAACCATAAGCCTTCTCTGTGTGTAACTATAACGATCTATTTGACAGACGCACCGGGATAGTGCAAACTCTCCGCCTAATCAAACACCCTATACTTGGAAGGAGGGCTAGCTTTTGGCAGTTCTCATGGAGGTGAAACACCTCACTACACGCTTTTATACCCAGGAGGGTACGGTTTATGCCGTGAACGATGTCTCCTACACGCTTCAGGAAGGTGAAACCCTGGGCGTGGTGGGGGAAAGCGGGAGCGGTAAAAGCGTACACTCTCTGGCGATTATGGGTCTGATTCCCAATCCGCCCGGCAAGGTCGAGGAAGGTGAAGTCATCTTCCGCGGGCGCGATCTGCTCAAGCTTTCGTCCGAAGAGATGCGGTTGGTGCGCGGGTCGGAAATCGCCATGATTTTCCAGGACCCGATGACCTCGCTGAATCCGGTGCTCACCATCGGATCGCAGATCACCGAAGCGCTCAAGCTCCACCTCGGCATGAACAATAAGGAAAGCCGCGCGCGCGCCGCTGAACTGCTGTCGCTGGTGGGCATCCCCGATGCCGCCAGCCGGTTGGACAATTACCCGCACCAGTTTTCGGGCGGGATGCGCCAGCGCGTGATGATCGCGATGGGCCTGTCCTGCAACCCCAAGCTGCTGATCGCCGATGAACCGACAACGGCCCTCGACGTGACCATCCAGGCCCAGATTCTGGACCTGGTCAAGCGTCTGCGCCAGGAATTCCAGATGGCGATCATCTGGATCAGTCATGATCTCGGCGTCGTCGCGGGCATCGCGGACAACATCAACGTGATGTACGCCGGGATGATTATCGAACGCGGGCCGGTGGAACAGGTCTTCGCCGATACACGCCATCCGTATACGCTTGGCCTGCTGCAATCGCTGCCGCGGATGGACGCGCAGGAACAGCGCCTGGTTTCGATTGAAGGGTCGCCGCCCGACATGCGGAACCCGATCGTCGGCTGCCCCTTCGCCCCACGCTGCGTGTATCGTCTCGACAAATGCACGACGGAAACGCCGCCGCTGGAACCTATTCCCGACTCAGCCGACGGTAAACATGTCATGGCCTGCTGGGTGGATGTCCGCGTCGCGCAGCCCCGGCAGGAAGGAGTTGTTCCCGCATGACCACACCCGCACCGCAAACCACCACGAAATCACAGGCCGCTGACAAAGATGTGCTCGTCCGCGTACAGGGGCTGAAAAAGCACTTCCCCATCACGTCGGGCATCATCTTCCAGCGCCAGGTCGGGGCCGTGAAAGCCGTCGATGGCGTCAGTTTCGATATTTACAAAGGCGAGACGCTCGGCCTGGTGGGAGAGTCCGGGTGTGGGAAAAGCACCACCGGGCGCACCGTCCTCCAGCTTTACGAACCGACCGCCGGGTCCGTGCAGATCAAAGATGCCGATGAAAACGGCGTCGAATCCTTCAAGGAACTGACGTCCATGCAGGGCGAAGATCTGCGCAAGATGCGCCGCCGGATGCAGATGATCTTCCAGGACCCCTATGCGTCGCTGAACCCGCGCATGTCCGTGGGACGCATCGTGAGCGAACCGCTGCGCATCCACAACATCATGGGCAAGAAGGAGCAGGAAGAATACGTTGAGGCGCTGCTGGAGCGCGTGGGGTTGAACCCGTACTACGTCAACCGCTATCCGCATGAATTTTCCGGCGGGCAGCGCCAGCGTATCGGCATCGCCCGTGCCCTGGCTCTCGAACCGAGCTTTATCGTCGCCGACGAACCGATTTCTGCGCTGGACGTGTCGATTCAGGCGCAGGTGGTCAACCTGCTCGAAGATTTGCAGGAAGAACTGAACCTGACCTACCTGTTCATCGCCCACGACCTGAGCATGGTGCGCCACATCTGCAACCGCGTGGCCGTCATGTACCTGGGCAAGATCGTCGAGCTGGCCCCATCCAACGAACTTTACGAGAATCCGCTGCACCCGTACACGCAGGCGCTGCTGTCTGCTGTACCGGTGCCGGACCCCGTGAAGGAAAAGAAGGCGCAGCGCATCATCCTGACCGGTGATGTGCCCAGCCCGGCCAATCCGCCGACGGGCTGTAACTTCAACACGCGCTGCCCGGTGCGCTTTGGCCTGTGCTACGAGGACCCCGATCCGCCCTTGATCGAGGTTTCGCCGGGGCACTTCGTCTCCTGCCACCGTGTGATCTAGCACCACTTCTGAGCTATACCCCAACCCCTCGCCGCTCTGGAGAGGGGTTTTTTTGTGGTGTCGCGCGGGGGCGGTAAGAGACGTATACTAGAGGGATGCCGCACGGTGATGTATAGAGGACCCCGCGATGCCGACTGTCGTCATCAAGCCCGACCACAAAGCGATGGATGCCTATTACCAGACGCTGGATACGCTGCGCCAGAAGCAGCAGGTGACCCACGAAGGCGGGCTGCGGCGGGCGTTTGGCGAGCTGCTGAACGCGACGGCAAGCGTGAAAAAATGGACGCTGGTGGAGGAGCTGAGCGAAAAGACGAAGCGCAACCAGCGCGGCATCCGGCTGGATGGGACGCTGCGCGACGAATGGCATCTGCCGCACGGCTACTGGGAAGCCAAAGATGAGGACGACGACCTGAACGTCGAAATCCGGCGCAAGCGGGAGCGCGGCTACCCCTTCGACAACATCATCTTCGAGGACACCGACACGGCGGTGCTGTTTCAGGATGGGCAGGAGGTGGTGCGGACGGACGTGCGCGACCGCGTGAAACTGGCCGACCTGCTGACGCGCTTCTACAACTATGAGATCGAGCCGTTCCAGAAGTTTGACGAGGCGATTGCCCACTTCCAGCGCGAGATCCCCCACATTGCGACCAGCCTGAAACAGAAGATCGAGCAGGCGCACGCCGACCACAAAGGCTTTCAGACGGCGTTCGCGGACTTCATGGAGTTGTGCCGCACGGCGCTGAACCCCAACATCCGGCAGGAAGCGGTGGATGAGATGCTGATCCAGCACATGCTGACGGAGCGCATCATCCGCAAGGTGTTCGACGTGGAAAACTTCACGCGGCGCAACGTGATCGCCGGGGAAGTGGAAAACGTGATCGACAAGCTGACGAGCCGCTCCTTCAGCCGGGCGGAGTTCCTGGGGGCGCTGGACCGCTTTTACGAGGCCATCGAACAGGCGGCGGATCGGCTGGCGACGTTTTCCGACAAGCAGCACTTCATCAACACGGTCTACGAAAAGTTCTTCCAGGGCTACAGCGTCGAGATCGCCGATACGCACGGCATCGTCTATACGCCGCAGGAGATCGTCGATTTTATGTGCGCGGCGGTCGAGGAAGTGCTGCTCAACGAGTTCGGGGTAAAGCTGGGGGACGACGGGGTGTTCGTGATCGACCCCTGCACGGGGACGGGCAGCTTCGTGGTGAACCTGCTGCGGCGGGCATTCGCCAGCAACCCGCGCCATTTCGAGCGCTTCTACCGCGAGCAGTTGTTCGCCAATGAAGTGATGCTGATGCCGTACTACATCGCCAGCCTGAACATCGAGCACGAATATTACGAGCTGACCGGACAGTATGAGGCGTTCGAGGGCGTGTGCTTCGTGGATACGCTCGATCTGGCCGAGGGCGCACAGATGAAGCTGGCGTTTATGACCGAGGCCAATACGGAGCGCGTCGAACGGCAGAAGCAGGCCCCGATTACGGTGATTCTCGGCAATCCGCCCTACAACGTGGGGCAGCTCAACGAGAACGACAACAACAAGAACCGGAAGTATGCCATCGTCGATCAGCGGGTGAGCGAGACCTACGCCAAAGACTCGAAAGCGTCCAACAAAAACGCCCTATCTGATCCGTATGTCAAGTTTTTTCGCTGGGCCACCGATCGTTTGCAGGGGCGCGACGGGGTGGTGTGTTTCGTGAGCAACAACAGCTTTGTGGATCAGATTGCGTTTGACGGGATGCGCAAGCATCTGTTGCAGGATTTCACGAGCCTCTATCACGTGGACCTGCACGGGAATGTGCGCCAGAACCCGAAACTCAGCGGGACGACGCACAAC
>JAIOHO010000474.1 GCA_019912905.1 Anaerolineae bacterium | reverse complement strand
TCCATGGGGCGGTGGAACTCCCGAACGGGCGTTATCTCGGCGGCGGCAATGTCGGTGAACCGTTCACTTTCGGCTGCGTAATGTCGCTCGATGAAAACGCTAAGGCCCTGTACGACTGGGCTGAACTTGGCACCATCGTCGAGGTTCTCTCCAGCGAGTATCCGCCGCAGAGTGCCCTGGCGCAGCAGGCATTCCCGCTCTGATCCGTTTTTTCACCCCTGTTTTCCAACACCCGCCCCTGATCCGGTGGGTGTTTTTGTGCAACTTGTATGAACTTGTATGGCAGCAGACAGGGGTGTTTCATTGACTCTTATCGCAACCAGTGAGATTTCTCAATGATTCATCGATTCTATGCATGGATGGAACCCGTTCCATGACGGCCCGATTGTTAAGAAGATACCTCAGAGTTGGTTTGTTCTTAAAGTAATTATCGCTAATGACATCTTTCACAAATTATCATCCGGTCAATGATGCGCTGCTCGGTTTGACTTGTTGAGCATTTTCTCTATACTTATGAGTAGATAGTTGTGTGGGGTACACAAACAAATTTTATTAAAGAGACTTTTATTAACCACTCCACACTAGGGTCCAGACGCCTCGCGAAAGCGGGGCGTTAAGTTTTCCCCCACAAAACGCTGCCCGCCTGCAACTGGCATCCAACAGCATCCGGCGGCATAATGGAACCGAAAGTTCACGACGCCAGCCGGGAGCAAAATCCATGTCCAAACAAAAGCGCGCCTACGGAACCTGGCCCAGTTCCCTATCGCCCCACCAGATGGCCGGGACGCTGCGCTTGAATGATGTCCAATGGGATAACGTCAGCGATACTCTGGTGTGGCTGGAAGGCCGCGGCGACCGGGGTGTGCTGGTGATGCAGGCGGAGGATGAGGCCGCGCGTGATCTGACGAGCGACCTGTCCGTTCGTGCGCGCGTAGGCTATGGAGGCGGTGATTTCACCGTCGCCCACGGCCACGTCTATTTTGCCGGACCCGATGGGCGTCTCTTTCGTCAGGCGCTGTCCGGCGGCGGTGCCCAGCCCATCACACCCGCCTTCGGTCACGCTGCGGCCCCCCGCGTTTCTGCGGATGGGCAGTGGCTGGTCTATGTCCATACTTACGAAGGCCGCGACGGTCTGGCGCTGGTCGATACCCGGGGCAGCCGCTGGCCTGTGAAGCTGGCCTATGGCACCGATTTTGTGATGCAACCCGCCTGGCACCCTCAAGGCACACACGCGGCCTATATTGCCTGGGATCACCCGTTGATGCCCTGGGATGGCACGGAACTGAGGCTCATCCAGATCGTCGCTGACGACCAGGGAACTCCACAGAGCGGTGCTGTAGAGACCCTCGCCGGTGATGAACACACGGCCATTTTCCAGCCGGAGTTTTCGCCAGATGGTCGCCACCTCGCCTATGTCAGCGATGCCAGCGGCTGGGGCCAATTGTACCTGTATGACCTTCAGGATCGCGCCACCCGGCAGATCACCCGGGCCGAAGCCGAGCATGCTGAACCCGCCTGGGTTCAGGGTGTGCGTGTGTACACCTGGGCACATGACGGCCAATCCATTTTCTTTCTGCGCAATGAACGCGGCCTGATCAGCCTGTGGCGCTATCATCTCGGCAGTGACAACGCCATCCGAATCAGCCAGATCGACGGCTATACCAGCCTGTCACAGGTCGCGGCATCCGCTCAAAGCGACCGCATCGCCCTTATCGGCAGCGCATCCCAGATTCCAGCACGCATCCTCACCTATACGCTGGAACCCATGCCCTTGCCAGAAGCGCTCGCACCGAACCCGGATACGCCCAGCGTGCGGGTGTTGGTGAAGGAATCCCCTGGCGGCGTGCGGATTATCCGTCGTTCCAGCAGCGAACAGGTGCTGCCGGGGCAGCTTTCGGTCGCCCAGGCGATGACCTGGACCGGGCACGATGGCGAAACGGTCCACGGACTGTACAGCCCGCCGACCAGCGATCAATACCAGAGTGTCGGGCTGCCCCCGCTGATCGTCCAGATTCACGGCGGCCCCACCTCCCAGGTCACCGCCGGTTACAATGGCCGCGCCCAGTTTTTCACCAGCCGGGGATTTGCGGTGCTCGAAGTCAATTATCGCGGCAGCACAGGTTACGGTCGAGACTATATGCTCAAGCTGCGCAGCAGTTGGGGCCTTTATGACGTCGAGGATGCGGCCAGTGGTGCCGCTCATCTGGTCGAACAAGGACTGGCGGATCGCGCCCGGCTCGTGATCATGGGCGGCAGCGCTGGAGGTTTCACAGTTTACCAGTCGCTGATCGACAAACCGGGTTTCTACAAGGCAGGCATATGCCTGTATGGGGTGGCGAATCAGTTTGGCCTGGCGATGGAGACCCACAAATTTGAAGAACGGTATAGCGACTCGCTGTTAGGGCCGCTGCCGGAAGCGGCGGACCTCTATCGCGCCCGGTCGCCGTTTTTTCATGCCGACAAGATTGTCGATCCGATTGCAATCTACCAGGGTGAGATTGATCAGGTCGTACCCCGTAACCAATCCGACGACATGGTCGCATCGCTGCGGGCGCGCGGGGTGCCGCACGTTTATGAAGTCTATGAGGGAGAGGGGCATGGTTGGCGCAAACCGGAGACGATCGAAACCTTTTACACCAGCGTGCTCAGATTCCTGCAACAATATGTCGTGTTCGCATGAGGATTATTTACGTCCTATCATCACCTTTGTTAGGCAAGCGCCAGTGCAGTAATACGATAATTTGCATCAGTTGAAAGATTCTTGGATTCTGATAAACTCATATTAAAATGCAGGCTCCATACAGGGAGAACAGGCTTATGATTACGACCGATTCCAATGTGACTGCGCTGATTATTGCCCTGCGGACCGAAGACCGGCGCGCGCATACATTGGTCGTGGACGATCTGGTTCGCATCGGCGCGCCAGCGGTCGAGCCGCTCATCAGCGTGCTGGATGATCCGAACCCGAACGTCCGCAGCGGCGCCGCCCGTGCCCTGGGCAAGATCGGGGACACGCGCGCATTGGGATCGTTGATTTTCCGCCTGCGGTACGATAGTGATGTCGAGGTGCGCAAGAGTGCGGTGTGGGCACTGCACATGGGCGGCGGACGGGCCGTAGGACCGCTGATCGAGGCGCTGCGCGACCCGGACGAGTGGGTGCGTTTTGGGGCGGTCATCGTCCTGGCAAAAATTGGCGACCCTGCCATCGACCCGCTGATCAATGCCCTGCGCGACAACCTGCCCCTGGTGCGCGCGAATGCCGCCGAAACCCTGGGACGGATTGCGGATTACCGCGCAGCCGAAGCCCTGGGCAACGCGCTGCATGACCCGGACGACAATGTCTGGCAGCAGGCGGCAGTTTCGTTGGGCCGCATGCGTGACGCGCGCGCTGTCAAACCCCTCATTCGGATGGTCCAGAGTCCGGCTTCCGTCCTGCGGACCAAAGCCATCAAAGCCCTGGGCCAGATCCGTGACGTGCGCGCTGTCGATCCACTGATCGACGTGGTTTACAATGAGCAGGATCGCTGGATGCGCCTGTTCGCGATCGAAGCGCTCGGACACATCGGCGACCTGCGGACGATCGAAGTGCTGGTCGATTCCGCTTATGACGACAGCCGCGACGTGCGCACCAAAGCCATCGTTACCCTCGGCGAGATCGAATCTGCGCTGGCGACTGATGCGCTGTACTCGGTTTTTGAAGACATGGAAGTCGATGTCGAGGATCAGCAGACCGCGCTTTTCGAACTGGGCAAACGCGGCGATCCACGCGCAGTCGGCGGCCTGATCGACCTGCTCCAGTACGACCCGAAGGTCGATAACCGAATTTACGCCGCGCTGGTGCTGGGGGATATTGGCGGTTCTGAAGCCGTCGATTCGCTCATCGACACCCTGTGCGACGACGTGCCGGATGTGGCCGACCATGCGCTCAAATCGCTGGTCAAATTAGGGCGCACCGCCACCGAACCTCTGCTGCAAAGCCTGCGCGAATCGACGGATGCCGAACGGCGTATGTGGGTCATCCGTGCCCTGGGCGATATCGGCAGCGCGCAGGCCGTCGCCGCCCTGCTGGAAGTCGCCCTCAATGAGGCCGAAACCTGGTGGGTGCGCGAAGAAGCCCGCACCATCCTCAACCGGCTCGGACATAACCCTCAGCAGCCCGACTGACTCTCGTGTAATTTTCGCGGTGCCAGCGCTTTCGCGGGGACGCCGATGCAGTCTGGCCCCAGTCCAGCATTTTCCATACAACTATTTTGGTATAATCAGTCTAGTGTGATACAGGTTTGTGAGGGTTGCTGTGGCGATTGTTCCGATACGCGCCTACGACGAATTTGTCGAGTTGATCACGTCTCTGCCTTCGCTGGAGCAGATTGCCGAATTCCGGTTGTCTGAGGAGGCCGAAGCCCGCATCAGCACTCTGATGGAAGCCAGCAATCACGGACAGCTTGCGGCTGACGAAGCGGTCGAGCTGGACGAATATCTTCAGCTCGAACATATCATGCGGAAAGCAAAGCTGCGGGCCTCTGAAAAGGCGACCCATTCTACTTAAGAGCTAAACACCTGACTCAAGCTGTAGGGTATGAATAGCGTGTATTCCCCTTCATATTTTGTGAGTGACAACAGGATCTATCAAATACTCGGATTTGGCGCTCAACTGACAGACTTTTTTGACAAGTTTAAGCAACTTAGAGAAGAAGATCAGGATTTCTGGCGAAGAATTGCTGAGCGAATCTGGCTTACCGATACATTCTTTTATAACGTTGTGCTAGATTACAAATACGAAGACAGTTTCGCATTTACACGCAATAGCAGTATTCAGAATTTTGGGTTTCAGATTCAAGGTTTGGAACTGTACCTACTTTGTACTTGCTTAGATGCAATTGCCAACAAATTCGCTCATCACAAGCCTCTTGATTACGAGGCATGGCTGACCGCAAAAAATCACGATAGAAATGATGAGCGTCAGCAGAGGGACGATAGTATAAGAAAGCTATTGTCGGAATTCGATAAAGAGCATCTCCATACTGATACCGGCTTTCTTAAGGCAAACAAAAAGGTCTTTGAACTCTACAAGAAATCATATGGTGGTCTAGGGCAAAATTTCCGAAAGCTCTTTTACGAATTACCACAGGCACTCAAAAAAGTCTTGTTAGATACCTATCTGATTGTGGAAAGCTCCAGTGCTCCTTGGAGCAGCGAGAGTGTTGCCCAAGATTGGTCACAAAAAGAGAATGATAACAGGCTTAGGGCGATCACAGATTACCTATGGGAGTTCCGCCGTAATCAATTTACTCATGGCCTTGAAGTGAATCCTTCATCTTCTCAGTGGCTGTCCTATAGAAACCAAAACGGCAAACAAATCTGGGTTTTGTGTAGGAATGAATATGAACCGTGGTTGATTCGAACAGTGATCGTTACGCTATGTCAAAAAGATTTAGGCTATGATAGAGGCGATGTTTTCTTTGAGCGTTACCGCATTTACAAATATCGCCAGTCAACATTTCGGCAAGTCTGTTATGATCTTGACTGGAATCGTAGCTGGATACCGAAATTTATTCAGATTCTAGCTAACCAGACTAATTCCGAAACCCTCCAAGCATTCCACCATAATCCTCTTTCTACCTTTGATATCGAGTCAATTTCCACGCTAGTTCGCGACCAATTACTCGAAGAAAACAGCCAGTATGAACAGAGCCTAAAAAGCTGGCTTGAAGCCTATCTGCGTGAAACTCAGAGGCTTAATGAACAGATTTCTCAATTCAATGCGCAGTACCCCTCAGGGTCTCGACTTGAAGATCGCAAACAAGCTGCACGGGTGTTTTTAGCTCAGTTGACCAATTCTTTGGCCTACAAGACCTACGTTGATGGTAAACAGACAGAGATATTCATTGACAACATTCCGATAATACTCTTTGATCATTTCACCAAAGTAGGGTGATCCCACGTGAATCGAAATTGGCCGAAACATATCGCATAGCCTGCTTCG
>JAIOHO010000473.1 GCA_019912905.1 Anaerolineae bacterium | reverse complement strand
CACTTGAAATACTGCGCGTAGACCGGCTGGTCTAACCCGTAGCGATCGCGCAGGGCCGCAACTTCGGCTTCATCCACCACCTGGCCGGTGGCCGACAGATTGGCGACATAGGTCGTGAGAAAATCGCCGGGCGGCAGTTGAATGACGACAAACGAAAAAATGGAAATGGCGACCAGCGTCGGTACGGCGTGCAGGATGCGGCGAATAATATAGTCTCGCATGATTTCCTCGCTTACAGACCCAGCTCGTCAACGTGGTCCACCGCCAGATGTTCGATCACCATCAGCCACAGATCCCACCCCATGCCGATGCGGTCGATCAGGTAGCCGTTGTCCAGGCGTTTCTCGAACGACTCGGTGCGTTCCAGCCGGGCGGCGTGCAGCAGGTCCGGGTGCGTAAACAGCGCATACAGGCTGCTGGCGGTGTCCAGGGCCAGCGCCTGAAGATCGTCCCAGGCCCATGCGCTGTGCTGTTCGGCCTGATAAGCGTTAAATTCATCGACCGTTTCAAAATCGATGACCTGCCCATCCAGGCGGATATAACCCGTCAGGTCGGTGGCGGTGCGTGGGTGCCTGCCGCCCAGCAAAATATCCATCGCTCCCAGCATCGAGAAGCGGTCCCACTCGGCAATATGCCCGACGATCTGGGCCACCGTGCGCGAGTCGTCACCGACATTCACCGGGCACTGGGCTTCCTCGGCAGTGAGGGCGCGCACGCGGTCCAGGTAAGGGCGCAGCGCTTCGGCGTGCAGATCGGCAAAGCAGGCATGGCGCTCGACGGGCGGCAGGTCGAGGCTTTCAATCACACGGGCATAAAAGAAATACGGCTTCAACGCGGGTTCCTTAATTTTTATCCATACGACGCTGTGGTCGGACGACACTCGCGTCGCCCAGGGCACGCGCGCCCTGCCGCTGCCTGTTTGCGGATAGATGATTCGTAAACCGCAAACGGACCCAGAAGGGCGACACGGCGCCGCCCTTCTGCTTTCGCTCATGACTGGCTTAGGCCTTCAGATAGAACGTCTCGGGATGCACCGGCACGGCACGGATAACGGCGAAACCCCACACACCCTCTTCCGGGAAGTTGCCCAGGTTGTTCTTCACCATCACCGGCTTGGGGACCCCCACCGTCGCCCACACGGGCAGGTAATCCTGATACCAGGCCCACATCTCGCGGGCCAGCCCGACATGCTCCGCGTCGGTTGGTGCAGTCCGCATCCGCCCCCAGCGATCCCACTGATCCTTGATTTCCTGCGGCGGCTCCTCGGCCAGTTCGTTGGTCGTATCCCCCAGCAGCCACAATTCCCAGGCGCGGCCCCATTTGGCATTGGTGATGCCGGGCAGCATCACGCGCGGGAAGCTCGGCCAGGTGATGTCGGAGATGTCGCCGTCCCAGGTGGTCATGTCCAGGTCGTTGGCGTTGATGAGTTCTTCCAGCAGGGTTCGGCTGATGGGCCGCTGGATCACTTCAAGGCCGATGTCGCGGTAGTTTTCGACGGCGATTTCGAGCGTCGCGGCGGCGTCCGGCTGTTCAGAGTCGTACTGGATGACCCAGCTCAGGCGGCTGCCGTCGGGGAAGGTGCGGAAGCCATCCCCATCGCGGTTGCCGTAACCGGCGGTGTCCAGAAGCTGGTTGGCGGCATCCGCGTCATAGTCCGCCCAGGGCTTCTCATCGCCTTCGACGAAGTATTTGGAGTCCGGCCACATCGACCACTGGCGCACCTCGCCCAAGCCGAAATGCACCACGTCGTTGATCTCGTCGCGGTTGAGCGCCATCGACAGCGCATGGCGCACGTCGGGACTGCTGAAGAACTCGCGCAGCTGCGCATTTTTGGAGGTCAGGTTCGGGTAAAACAGCAGCTTGCCGGGCGTGGTGGATTTCCACAGATACAGGTTGAATCCAACGGACTCGACCAGACTCTGATAAAGTGGCAGCTCGTTGAGCGCCGACTGACGGCCAAACATATCCAGTTCACCCGCCGACAAGCGCGCGATGACTCCTTCGGAATTGCCCACCACGTAGATTTCGGATTTGTCGATGTAGGGCAGTTGATTGCCTTCGGAATCGACCTTCCAGTAATACGGATTGCGTTCGTAGCTGTGGCGCTCCGGCGCGTCCGCCACGCGGATGAAGGGTGTCATGCCGGGCAGATCCACCTGTGCAGGGATGGTCGAGCCAACCCGCATGCGGTCATCGAACAACTGCGCCCAGTTTTCGAATCCGGCATCGCTGATCTTCTGCTGAAGCTCGTCGGCACCGGCATAGTCGGGGTGGAACTGCTTGCCATAATGGGCTGGTGCCCAGATGCCGCCCTGCGATCCAGCATAAAAGCACTCGGACAGGATGATGAGCGGATAGGGCACGACAAACGAGAATTTCAGCGTGTAGTCGTCCACTACTTCCATCGTCAGCGGCGTGCGATCTGGCCCCACGCGCCAATCACTCGGCGCACCGCCCGGGCTGTGCTCGGCGTTCAACTGGACATCTTCCCACTGGAAACGGAAATCCTCAGCCGTAAACGGCTCGCCATCGGACCATTTCAGGCCCTGGCGCAGGTGGAGAATCTGTTCGGTCGCGTCGTCGTTAAACTCCCAGCTTTCCGCTAACCCGCTGATGACCGTCGAAAAATCGCGGTCGATGCGCAGAATCAGCTCCGTGCCCATCGCCCCCTGCGGATCGCCAAACAACTGGTTAGGGTTAACAATCGCGGTGCTGATCGTGCCGCCATAGGTGCCGACTTCGTTCAGCACGTCCACCACCTCGGGGTTCGGTGGCAGGCGTTCCTCGACCGGCGGCAGCGTACCCGCGTTCACCCGTTCGGTCAGCATAGGCGATTCGTGATACATCATCTGGCGCTGGGGAGCCGCAGCAGATGCACTGGCCGGGGCAGCCAATGCCGTCATCGCCGTGGCCTGAATCGCACCCGCAGTCGCGGATATCGCACTGGCTTTTAAGAAATCGCGGCGAGAAAGTCCCTTGGTCATGATCGTTTCCTTTCCTTTGCAAACAAGACTAGTTCACAGAACAGAACAGCGTCCCTCGGCTTTGTGATGCGCAGTCGCCCGTCAGACCTCCTTTCTCCTGGGTCCTGTACTCTGGCGGATCAAGAGTTCGGCATTCAGCACGACCTCGGATTCGGTAGGGTGGCCGTCGATGCGTTCGAACAGCATCTGGGCGGCGCGCACCCCCAGTTCAAACTTGGGAACATGCACGGTGGTGAGTGCAACCTTAAACACGGATGAAAACATAATGTCATCGAAACCTGTGACCGCTACCTGATCGGGCACGGGGATCCCCCGCTCGGCACAGGCTTCCAGCGCTCCGGCAGCGATCATATCGTTGTAGCAGATCAGCGCTTCGATGTCCGGGTGATCGGTCAGCAGCTGCCGGGCCGTCCGCAGGCTGTCTTCGACCGCAGCCGCGCAACTGCGGATATAGTCAGGATCGACCAGCAGGCCGTTGGCCTTCATGGTCGCCTCAAAACCCCACAACCGCTGCTGAGAACTGTAGCTCATGACGCTGCGATTAGCCGCCAGATAGCCGATCTTGCGCCGGCCTGAATCGAGCACATGCTGGACGACGCGGCCCATCGAGTGAAACAGATCGACCCGGACGATCCCAGCAGGGCCGCCCGGCATCACGCGGTTGATGAGCACCGACGCGCGATGCCGCTGCAAACAGCTTCGCAGTTCGTCGTCCGCCAGCTTCATCGTACAGACGATGACGCCATCCACGCGTGTTTCTTCCAGCAGGGTCAGGCCCTGACGTTCGCGCTGGTCGTCGAGATCGGCGTTATACACCAGCACGTTGTAGCCGCGTTCCAGGGCGGCGTGTTCCACACCGCGCATGATTTCGGGGAAAAAAGGATTAGTGACGTCGGGGATAACCAGGCCAATGATAAAACTGCGGTTGGAGGCCAGGCTGCGCGCCATCCGATTGGGCCGGTAGCCCAACTGGTCGATAGCCTGCAAGATCTGGCTGCGGGTTTCGGCACTGACATAGTCGGTGTTGTTGATGACGCGTGAAACGGTCTTGGCGGACACGCCGTCCGCGCGCGCGACATCCGCCAATGTCACATTTTTCTGCTTCACAATCACGTTTTTTTCAGACAAGATAATCAAAATATTCTTTATGTCAGCGCTGACATACAGTGTAACCAGTCCGAAAGTCCCTGTCAACAAACTCCCACGAAATCTCAGGGCACACCCTGGCAGGCGGAGACGGTGCGCCCGAACACCCCGGCAAAACGGGTCAGCCGACCCGCGTGTGGTCACGTCCGGGATGATCCGGGAGAAATCACGAAAATAGTGTGCTAAAATCCAGGCTCGGCTGGCGGGATCATCCAGCAGGCCGCGCCATGAATCAATCGGGATCGCATCTTGAAGCTTTATGACATTCTGACCCACAGTGCCGAGGCTGCGCTCCGTTTGCAGCGCGCAGACGGTTCCCTGCCGCCCGGTCATAACGGCCCCTATCAGGACCCGGAGACACCGGTGCGCACGACGGCGCACTGGCTGCTGACGTTTCTCAAGGCTTACCAGATCACACAGGCCGCGCCCTATCTTCAGGCCGTGCAGAACGCGCTCCGCTATCTGTGCCAGCCGGAGCTGCGTCCCGCGGGCGGAACGTTTGTCTGTCGCAGCAAAGCCGGCAAAGATGCTTGCAACGGCCTGATCGGGCAGGTTCGGGCGCTGGAAGCGCTGATTGCAGGCGCGCCGTATGCCCCGGATGACATCAAGCCGCTTGCAGTGGCCGAGGCGGTCTTTCGGGCGCATCCTTACGATCAGGCGCTTCACCTGTGGCAGCGGGTGGAACCGGACGGCCAGGTTCTCTCTGTCTCGATGGCCTTCAATCAGCAGTTGTGGTTCGCGGCAATGGGGGCGCTGCTGGCTGCCCACATGGGGGCTTCGATTCAGCAGCAGGTGTCGGATTTTATGGATGCGGTTCCCAATCACTTGCAGCTCTATCCATCGGGGCTGGTGTATCATCGTCTGAAACTGCCCGGAAGTGCGCTGCAAGCTCTGAAATGGCACCTCATCGAGCGCCGCCACGCCGCCGATCGAAAGGAGCGGGCCGTCGGCTATCATGCATTCACCCTGTACGCCTTTGCGCTGCTCAAACAGCAGTATCCCCAACATCCTATCTGGGAAAGCCCAGCATTCCAGAAGGCGCTGGCTCACACGCGATCCCAGGCTTACGAACAGAGTGTGGCTGGGAACAAATATGGATATGCCTATAACCCGCTCGGATTTGAGGTAGCTTTTGTCCTGGAGGTGTTTGGCGGGGAGTCCACCCGCTCTGAACAGGTGCGCTGGGTCCAACGACAGTTGAAAGATCACCTCAACGCCCAGACGCATCGGATGACCGAGCACACCAGCGACCCCGAGACTCTGGCGTCGCGTCTGTACGAAGCGGCCTCCCTGTCGAACCTGGCGCTGTGAAGCAAAGAATGCCTCATGCCTGATCAGCCTCATTCGCACACGTTTATTTCGGTCATTATTCCGGTTCGTAATGAACCCGCACATCTGAAAAACGTGTTGGCGGCACTCGAAGCGCAGACTTATCCTCCAGACGCTTATGAAGTGATCGTGGTCGATAATGCCTCAGACATCCCCCTAAAAGATGTCGCAGCCTGCTTCGGCCATGCACGATTGGTTTATGAAGCGCGGCGCGGTTCGTATGCGGCGCGCAACCGGGGAATCGAAGTAGCGCAGGGCGACTATCTCGCGTTTACGGACGCAGACTGCATTCCCTACCCAGATTGGCTGGAGCAGGGCGTCCGTGTTCTGCATCAGGGAGAAGCCTGTGGTCTGGTTGGCGGGCCGATCGAAATGTTCGCCGAGAATCCGCTGGCCCCCACCACCGCCGAGTTGTTCGAACTGCTGTTTGCATTTCAAGTGAAACTCTATCTCGAAAAAAGACATTACGCGCCCACCGCGAACCTGTTCACGACGCGCGCGACCTTCGAGCAGGTGGGGCTGTTCGATGGCAGCCTGCAATCCAATGGCGATACCGAATGGGGACAGCGGGTCCACGCGCACGGCTGCCCCCAGGTGTATGCCGACACGGTGGTCGTGCGCCACCCGGCTCGACAAACGGTCGAGGAATTGTTGAAAAAACACCGGCGCATCATCATCGGACAGAACCAGCGGCTGGAATCACTCGGATCATTCCGCCAGATCATCACCCACCCGCGTTTCTGGTTGAGCCTGATTCCGCCGCTGTCACGGGCCGTTCGCATCCTGGGCCAGGGTCAACATCCCCTTCCGCAGCGCATCGCCGTCGTAAGCCTGCTGTTCCGCATCTACTGGATGGGGCTGAGCCACAAGCTGCGCCTGTTGGTCGCAAGACGCCGTTTCCAGCCGCCAGCCAGCCGCTGATCTATCGCATAGGGGCACGATCTGTGACCATCTCGTGCCCCGCTCAGCAGCAATGGTTGGCTAGCGGTAATCCGGTGTGCCGCTCATTTCGAGCACCGGTTCGCCGTGCTGATCGACCCAGATGCCGCAGGCCGAGGCTCCATCGCTGAAGCCGACCTCGGTCGTCACGCTGCCATCGAAGCGAAAAATGGGATGATAGTGTTCACCGACCTGGCGTGCGTCGCCCACGATGTAATGCATAATCAGG
>JAIOHO010000472.1 GCA_019912905.1 Anaerolineae bacterium | reverse complement strand
GGACAATGCCCGCCAGAGTGGTGGCTCGCTGGAACTGCTGGACAACTTCGATGCCGGTTTCAAAGGGGCGGACATCGTCTATCCGAAAAGCTGGGGCGCGCTGCTGACGACGACCGATAATGCGGAGTCTGCCCGCATCGGCAAACAGTATACGGACTGGATCACCGACGAGCGGCGCATGGCAACGGCTCAGGAACATGCCGTGTATATGCACTGCCTGCCGGCTGACCGCAACGTCGAAGTCACCGACGGGGTGATTGACGGTCCGCAGAGCATCGTCTACGACGAAGCGGAAAATCGCCTGCATGCCCAGAACGCGGTCATGGCGCTGACCATGCGCTAGACTGAATCCCACCGAACACGAAATAAGCCGTCAGCGTATTGGCGGCTTTTTGATTCCCGTCGGGCGTGGCTCGGTTCAGACGGTTTTCTTACGTTGCGCATAAACGATTTTTACAATCGCCTTCTATACTCAGGGCGAAACCTGGATGAATAAACCTGTCTGAAAAATCACAGACTGAGTGTAAGGAGTTCTGAAATGGCAAACATCACACGTTACAATCCCTTCCGTGACCTGGTGTCGATGCAGGGCACCCTGGACAAATTCTTTGAGGATGCCTGGCGGCAGTGGCCGGATCTGCGCACCGGCGAGAATGCCCTGGCGCTGGACGTCGATGAAACCGACGATCATTTTGTCGTGACCACTGATCTACCTGGCGTGAATCCCGAACACATCAATGTGACCGTTCACGACGATGTGCTGACGATCAATGCGGAAATGCCGGAAGAAACGACCGAGCACAAAGAAGGCCGGTCATTGATCCGCGAACGCCGCTATGGGCGCTTCAGCCGCAGTATCCGTCTGCCACAGCCTGTCGAATCCGGCAAGGTCGAAGCGGATTACAAGGACGGGATGCTCAAGCTGACCCTGCCGAAGGCGGAAGACACGAAGGTACGGACCATTCCGGTCAAGGTTGGGAACCACAAGTAAGTCCATCGCCGTAACTTCAGGCAGCGGGGGATCACCCTCCGCTGCTTTTTATTTTCCCGTATAATGAGGTGGGAACCGGAAAGGCAAACCGCATTGATTAATCGACAGCTTACACTGTCAGCGGATGACATCAGCGCATTTTGTAAACAGCACCTTATCCGCAGACTTTCCCTGTTTGGTTCGGTTCTGCGTGATGACTTTACCCGGGACAGCGATGTCGATGTTTTGGTCGAGTTTGAACCGGGAGCCAGGGTGGGATATTTTGAACTCGCTGATATGATGTTTGAGTTAGAGGATCTGCTGGGACGAAAAGTTGATCTCCTGACTCCTGAAGCACTCAGTCCGTATTTCAGGCAAAAGGTCCTGGACACGGCTCGGGTTATTTATGAACGAAAGTGATCGGGTGCGCCTGCGGCACATGCTTGATGCCTCGCGGGAAGTCCAGGATTTTGTCAAAGGAGCCTCTCGTGAGTCATTGGATACTGATCTCAAGCTTGTGCGTGCTCTGAGCATGTCTATCGGCATTATTGGCGAAGCAGCGAATAACGTATCTCAGGAAGTGTGTGAAGCCAACCCGCAGATTCCCTGGCGCAGTGCCATCGCGATGCGTCATTTCCTGTTTCACGCTTACTATAAGGTTGATCTCAATGTTCTTTGGGTTACAGCAACCGATAATGTCCCCGCCCTGATGGCTGAACTGGAAAGACTGCCCAGTGATAATCAGGATAAGTAGAATCCCGTTCGGGATGGGTTCGATACAGAAATCAATCGTAGCGTTTGCGAACAAGAAAGCTTGATCACGTAAATGGTCGATAAACTCGCTGTCGTGGCGATTGGTGGAAATTCACTCATTCAGGACCCGCGTTACCCGGAAATCGTCCATCAATGGGATGCGGTACGCGAGACGTGCAATCACATTGCCCAGATGATCGCCGATGGCTGGAGTGTGACGATTACACATGGGAATGGCCCTCAGGTCGGCTTCATTCTGCGCCGGACGGAAATTGCGGCACAGCAGGGCATGCATGAAGTGCCGCTGGATCTGATCGTCGCCGATACCCAGGGCAGCATCGGCTATATGCTTCAGCAGGCCCTGGACAACGCCCTGCGCCGCCTGGGAATCAACCGCACGATTATGACCGTGGTCACTCAGGTGCTGGTGGACGGCAGCGATCCTGCCTTTCAGAATCCCACCAAACCCATCGGCGGATTTATGAGCGAGGGCGATGCCCGCCGCTATGAGGCCGAGGGCTGGCAGGTTGTGGAAGATGCCGGGCGCGGCTGGCGGCGTGTAGTGGCTTCGCCCAGGCCGCTGGCGATTCAGGAGATCAATGCGATCAAAGCGCTGATGATGTCCAATTACATTGTGATTGCCTGCGGCGGTGGCGGCATTCCCGTGATCCGTAACGAACACGGCAGCCTGCGCGGAGTGGCGGCGGTGATCGACAAAGATCGGGCGAGCAGCCTGCTGGCTCGTGAGCTGCGCGCCGATCTGTTTATCATCTCGACCGGGGTCGAAAAAGTCGCCGTGAATTTTGGCAAGCCGGATCAGCGCTCGCTCGAGATGATGACGCTGGCCGAAGCCCATCAGTACATGGCCGAGGGGCATTTCCCGCCCGGCAGCATGCGCCCTAAGATCGAGGCGGCCATCGACTTCGTGCATATGGGCGGCCCGACAGCCATCATCACCAACCCGCCGAATCTGGCACGAGCGCTGCGCGGCGAGACCGGTACGCGCGTGGTGCCGGGGTAATTTGAAATGCCGCTATGTTCCCACGCTTCTGATCCTACTCTATTGAAAGCTTATTTTGATGGCCGTCATTTCTGAGCTGCGCTGTACGCTCTGTAATCATGCCTACCAGCCTGGGGAAGTCAAATACTTTTGTCCCGAATGCGGGCAGGTCGGCACGCTGGATGTGCTCTACGATTATAAAGCCCTCAGGGATCATCTGGATCGGGATGCGCTAACACACAACCGCGAACCGTCCATGTGGCGTTACCGGGAGCTGCTGCCGGTTGCGCCGGAGACGCCCGTGCCGCCGCTTCAGGTGGGTTATACGCCGCTGCTGGCTGCGCCGCGAGTCGCCGCCGCACTCGGCCTGGGGCAGGTGTGGGTCAAGGACGACGGCCAGAACCCGACCGCTTCCCTGAAGGACCGCGCCAGCACGATGGTGGTCGCCCGAGCGATTGAGAACAACATTCGTATCGTCAGCACCGCCAGTACCGGCAACGCCGCCGCTGCCCTGTCCGGTATTTGCGCCTCAGTGCCGGATATGCGGGCGATCATTTTTGTCCCGGTCACTGCGCCGGAAGCGAAAATCGCGCAGCTTCTGGTCTACGGTGCAACCGTGCTGCTGGTGGAAGCCACGTATGACACCGCGTTTGACCTGTGTTACGAACTCTCGCAGAGTGAAGGCTGGTACTGCCGCAACACCGGCATTAATCCGTTTACGACTGAGGGCAAGAAGACCGTCGCTTACGAAATCGCCGAGCAGTTGGGCTGGCAGGTCCCCGATGTGGTCGTCGTCAGTGTGGGTGATGGCAGCATTATCGGCGGGGTCCACAAAGGATTCTGGGAGCTGCACCAACTGGGCTGGATAGAGCGGATTCCGCGGCTGATTGGTGTACAAGCTTCAGGCAGTTCGGCGCTGGTCTATGCCTGGGAAAACAACCTGCCGGCTCAGGCGATGCAGCCGCGTCCGGCAGAAACCATTGCGGACAGCATCTCGGCAGGACTGCCACGCGATCGGGCCAAGGCGCTGCGGGCGGTGCGTCAGTCGGGCGGGGCATTGGTAGCCGTAGAGGACGATGCGATTCTGGACGCGATTCCGCGTTTGGCGCGCGCCAGCGGCGTATTTGCGGAACCGGCGGCTGCGGCGGTTTACGCGGGGGCGCAACGTGCTGTACAATCAAAGTGGATCGCCCCGGATGAGCGAGTTGTGCTGCTGGTGACGGGCAATGGGTTGAAAGATGTCAGGGCCGCGCAGCGGTCTGTGAGCGGGGGCATACGCGTCCCGCCAGATGCCGAGATCATTCGACAGCTATTGGACCATGGATGAGGAATTCAATGAGCAACCCGCGTTACTCCATCATCGCGCCCATCTACAACGAAGAGGGCAACATTCAGATCCTCTACAGCCGCATCTGTGAAGTGATGGATTCGACTGACGAGACCTGGGAACTGGTCACGGTCAATGACGGCAGCCGCGATCGATCGCTGGAAATGCTTCAGGAACTGGCGGCAAAAGACCCGCGCATCAAGGTGGTCAACTTTGCGCGCAATTTCGGTCATCAGATTGCGGTGACGGCGGGCCTGGATCATGCGACCGGGGATGCGGTGATTATCATCGATGCCGATCTGCAGGACCCACCCGAATTGATTCTGGAGATGATCGAGCGCTGGAAAGCCGGGTACGAAGTGGTTTACGCGGTACGCGAGGAGCGTCACGGGGAAGGCTGGTTCAAGCTGCTGACGGCCAAAATCTTCTACCGGTTGATCTACCGAATTACCGACGTGAACATTCCGCTCGATACCGGCGACTTCCGCCTGATGGACCGCAAGGTGGTGAACGCTCTGCAATCCATGCGCGAGCACAATCGCTTTATTCGCGGCATGACCAGTTGGATCGGGTTCAAACAGACCGGCGTCAGCTACGTACGTCAGGCGCGTTTTTCCGGCGAGACGAAATACCCGTTGGGGAAAATGGTCCGGTTTGCCATGGATGCGATCACGGGCTTTTCATACTTTCCGCTTCAGATTATGATTTACGTCAGTTTCGTGCTGGGCGTGGTAGCAGTCCTGGCGATTCCCATCATCGCGATTCTGCGGGTCGTGCTGGGCAGCGGATTCCTGGGTGGGCAGGCCACCATCGTGGTCATTACCCTTACCCTCAGCGCGTTTCAGTTGTTCTTCCTGTTTATCATGGGCCAGTACATTGCGCGCATCTATGATGAGGTCCGTAACCGGCCCCTGTATATTGTCGCTTCGACGGATGGTTTCGATTCTCAGCCGGAAGCCGAAGCATCCGCGGCATCACCTTCACCCGAACCGGAACCTGAGGCCGGAGGATAAAGAACACGGGTATGTCGGACAACCCAAACGATTCATTTGACAAGGTTCGCCTGTACCGCGAGTTGGTGCTGCAATACGAAAAAATCGACGAGGAGATCGACGCGCTGATCATGGCGGTCAACGGCGTGCCCGACAAGATGTCTCCCACTGACCGGGCGCGCTACCGCGAACTGGCCCGCCGCCGTGATGAACTTCAGAATGAAATGCGCTGGCTTGAACAGCAGTTGATGGAAGAAGACGACCAGACCAAAACGGAGTAGATGACGTTGATTACCGGACCAACTTTTGAAGAAATGCTGCATCCTGACAAGATTGACCCTGACATCCGGGCGCGGGCGCTCAAGGCCCACACCGAGGACCCGCTCGACCCGATCAATCTGTTTAATATTACCTGGCGGGATGCGCACAACGACGTCTACCATCTGGTGCTGCCGCCCGAACTGACCGGCGTGGATGCTCACATTGTCGTCATTTTCGGCAGGGAATTCCCCTCTGGCAGCCATAAGGTCGGCGCGGCCTATTCCGTGCTGCTGGAAATGGAGTTATTCGGCCAGGTGGACCCGGCAGTGCATACCCTGGTGTGGCCTTCGACGGGAAACTACGGCATCGGCGGGGCCTGGGTGGGCGGTCGCATGGGCTGCAAGAGCGTGGTGGTGCTGCCTGCCGGGATGAGCCGGGAGCGTTTCGAGCGCATCGAATCCTACGGCGCACAGATCAACCGCACGGTCGGGTCCGAAAGCAACGTCAAGGAGATTTACGACGAAACCAAACGCCTGCGGGCCAGCGGCTCGCATGTCCGCATCCTCAATCAATTCGAGGTGATGGGCAATTACCGCTTCCATTATCACGTCACCGGCAACACCATCGCAGAACTGGCCGGCGAATTGGCGCAGCAGGGCATCGGCACCGGCAAGGTATCTGCCTTTGTGTCGGCGATGGGCAGCGCCGGGACGATTGCGGCGGGCGATCGTTTGAAACAGATCTGGCCCGATCACAAGATCGTCGGTCTGGAGCCAGTGCAGTGCCCGACGCTGTACAACAATGGTTATGGCGCGCACGACATCGAGGGTATTGGCGACAAGCACGTCGCCTGGATTCACAACGTCCACAATATGGATGCTCTGATGTGCATCGACGATCTCGACTGCAAGATGGGGCTGCAACTGCTGACCGAGCCGCGTGCCCGGCAGGTGCTGGTCGATCGCTACGGGGCGGACCCAGCCGTGGTTGAGCAGATGGCGACATTATTCGGCATCAGCGGGGTCTGCAATATCCTGGGGGCGATCAAGACGGCCAGATACTATGGCTACGGCAGGGATGATGTCATCGTCAC
Organism: Anaerolineae bacterium; assembly: GCA_019912905.1. GTDB lineage: Bacteria > Chloroflexota > Anaerolineae > Aggregatilineales > Phototrophicaceae. The sequence goes on along the minus strand of JAIOHO010000472.1, from coordinate 1,430 downwards.
GGTGGCGACGGACGCCCTGGATCGTTATTATTCGGTCATGGACCATATGGCCGCCCGCTATGGTACCCTGGACGAAGCAGCGGCAGTCGGGCGGGTGGAGCGCATCTTTTACGGAGCAAAGACGGATTGGATCGCGGCAGGCACCCCGGAAGCCCGCACCCGCTGGCACAATCTGAAATATTACACCTGGGTCGAACAGCAGGGCAAAACGGTCGAAGAGCTGGATGCCCAGCGCGACCCGGCCTGGTGGCAGCAGCACCAGGCACTGGTTCAGGAAATCGACACCCGGCTGGTGGACCTGCGGAAAGCGGAGCCAACCCGGGTTTAGGAACCGCATGTATCCAGATGATCGCGTGCTGGTAGGGGCAATTACCCGTAAAGGGGACCTTAAGCTTGCACGCGATGAAGGCTGGTATCGTATTCCCCAAAGCAGGCTGCCACGTGGGGTGCATGCCGAATATCTGGCCTTTTTCGTCAACAGCCGGGTGGCCGGTCAGCCGGATGGCGGTATCTATTATTTTGCCGAGCGTGAAGGGGTCGAACTCGCTTACCGGCGCGATTTGCTGCCGCGCGAAGCCAATCATCCGCGTGCCAGCGAAATCTACTACAAAGTGCAACTGCGCAACTGGCAGGAGAAATCGCCGCCGGTGCTGAATCCGTCGCGCCGCTCGATTGCCTTCATTTACACCACCTGGGATCGTTTTGTGCACGCCCGCGAAATCAAGGACCTGTACAGCGATGCCGACTACTACGTCGATCGTATTTACCACGCGCTGCGTAACGATGGCCTCAACCCAATCGAGCGTTTCTGGGATGCCGAACGCCGCGAAACCGGGGTTGGGGCGCAGCTCCGAATCCTCTGTGAAAAGGGCCTGCTGACCGCCTCTACCGAGAAGCTGCTCGGCGACATCCTTCTGAAAACCGACGAGAAGGAAGATGCCATCCTCGCAAAAATCCGTGAGGAAGTGGCACGTAAGGGCGGCCCGGTCATGATCCACATTCCGATCGACTGACATTCTCCACCTGCACAAACCATCATCACTCACAAAATTGCTCTCGTCAGATGGCGCTGTTTGCCAGATTTTTGGGTAAAATGGCGACCTTCTGGACCGCCTGTCTTTGAACGGGCCAGTGCTTAATGACTCACGGGGATCGAGAGACTCATGCTGCTGATTAACCATGCGAATGTGGCGACCTGGGGCCAGTCCCCTCAGATTTTGAGCGACCATGCGGTGGCGATTGAGGATGGGCTGATTCAGACAGTTGGCCCCTCGGCGGACCTGGCGGCGCGCTGGCCGGACGCGGAACGCCTGGATGCGAAAGGGCAGTGGCTGATGCCGGGCAACATCTGCGCGCATACCCACTTTTACGGGGCTTATGCACGTGGGCTGGCGATCCCGGGGCCAGCGCCAGAAGATTTCCCGCAGATC
>JAIOHO010000471.1 GCA_019912905.1 Anaerolineae bacterium | reverse complement strand
ATCTTCATGGGGCGGGAAATCACGCGCCGCTTCGGGTTCCTCGACGTCAAGAAGATGCAGGCCGAAACGGACCGGCTGATGCGCAGTGAACTCGGCTTCACGTCGTCCGCCGTCTCACCGGACTCGAAGATTTCCGGGTTTTCCGGCGGCGAGAAGCAGGGGGTCGCCATCGTCCGGGCACTGTATTTCGAGGCGGAACTGATCATCCTCGACGAGCCGACGATGGGCCTGGCGCTCAGCGAAACGCGCAAGCTGCTGAAGTTTGTGCGCGACATCAAAAGGGCCGGGAAATCGGCCATCTTCATCGACCACAACGTCTTCCATGTCTATGACGTGGCCGACCGGATCGTGCTGCTGGATCGCGGGATGGTGGCGGGCGAGTTCCACAAAACCGACCTGACCCTCGACGAACTGCTCGAAAAAATGCAGCATGTGGCGGAAACCGGCACACTCAATTAAGAAAGCAGCGACGATCCATGACAAGCCAAGCGCAAGACAGCCTGGTCCGGCAAACGCGAAATCGAACCCTGCGGCGTTTCGCCAGCCGCAACGGTCTTCAACTGGGGATCGTCGGGGTGCTTGCGCTGCTGTGGCTGTTTTTCCTCATCCTGGCCCCCCGCACGTTCGGGCAGCCGAACATCTACGCCGCCTTTATGCAGAGCGTGCCGTTCTTCGGCATCGTGGCCCTGCCGCTGACGATGCTGGTGATTGGCCGCGATATGGACCTGTCTTTCCCGGCGATCATGGCGATCAGCGTGACGGCCTTCGTGCTGGTCTATCAGCAGACGGGGAATCCGGTGCTGGGGATGATCGCCTGCCTGATCGTCGGCTTTCTGGTCGGCGTGCTGAACGGCCTGATCGTCGTCTACATCGGCCTGCCGTCGCTGATCGCCACCATCGGCACGCAGTTTTTCTGGCGAGGCATGGTGCAGGTCATCACCAATGGCCGCAGCTTCCCCCTCAGCGACCTGCGCGGGACGCTGTTTCGCGACGTGCTGGTAGGCCGGTTGTTCAATTACGTGCCCATGCAGATGATCTGGATGATCGTGGCAGCGGTCGTGGTCTGGGTGCTGCTCAACCGCCATCGGTTTGGCGCACAGGTCTACCTGATCGGCGACAATGAGAACAGCGCGCGCCTGATGGGAATTAATGTGGATCGCACGCGCATCCTGATGTTCGCGCTTGTGGGCTTGTTTTCCGCCTTTGCCGGGCTGCTGACGGCGGTAGACATCAGCAACTTCTTCACCAACCTGGGGGAGGGCTACCTGCTGATCGGGCTGGCGGCGGTGTTCCTGGGCGGCACGTCGGTCTTTGGTGGCGTGGGCACGATCTTCGGGACGTTCGTCGGCTGCTTCATCATCGCCTCGATCCAACCGGCGGTGGTCGCGGTCGGCTGGAGCGGCTTCACCACCCAGGTGATCTACGGCTTCATCATCGTCTTGTCCGTCGCCATGCACACCGTCCTGCGCAAACGCATCCGTATTTAGAGGTTGGTTGAGCGCAATAATTCTGTCTGCGGCCTGCCGACGCGCGACCCGCTGCGCACCGTTCGGGTTGGGCGTCTTTTCGTCCCCTATAAGCCCACTGATGGAAACGTATAGACTTTGAAGACGCGCAATGATACCCTGTCAATCATTACCAGTTGGTGTGAATCGTTCTCGTCTTATTTAGACTCTGAAGCATCCTTGAAGGTTTACCCATGATCGCAAAAAACGCGGGAACACGGACCATGCTGGTCGCCTTTCTGACCTTTGCCGGGCTGGGATTATCCGCCGGGCTGCTCGGGGTAGCCTGGCCCTACATGCAGAGTGAATTCAACCTGGCCCTGGATGCGGTTAATATGCTGCTGCTGGTCCAGGCCCTCACGTACACCCTGGCGAGCTTTATTATCGGTCGGCTCATGGCGCGATTTGGCAGCGGCCCGAGTCTGGTGGGCGGGGGGGTGATCCTGACGCTGTGTCTGTTCGCCATTTCACTCTCTTCGACCTGGCTGATGGTCGTCGTCTTCGGGCTGATCGCCGGGTTTGGCAGCGGCGTCATCGACGCCGGGCTGAACATGTATGTCACCACCTACAATTCCGCCCGGGATATGAACTGGCTCCATGCCAGCTTCGGGGTGGGGATCACCATCGGCCCGCTGATCATGACCTACTGCGCGCTGAATCTGAAGTGGCAGATCGGTTATGCCATTACCGGCGGCGTGCTGCTCGTGATCCTGGCGCTGCTCGTGCTGACGCGCTATTTGTGGCGGAATGAAGGCTTCCAGAGTGCGGAAAACACCCCGGTTCGCCGGGCCAGCTTTAGCCAATCGCTGCGCCTGCCGGTGCTGTGGTTCAGCATGATTACCTTCCTGGCCTACGTGAGCCTGGAGATCGGCATCGGCCAATGGGCCTACACACTGCTGACTCAGTCGCGCGGGATTGCGCCCGATGTGGCCGGTACCTGGGTGAGCATTTACTGGGGGGTGTTTACTGGCGGACGCATCTTTTTCGGGTTTATCGCCAACCGCTTTGATCCCACCCGGCTGCTGCGCTGGTGTTTGCTGGCGACGCTGGTCGGGGCACTCCTGCTGGCCTGGAACCCGCTGCCGATCATCGGGTCCATCGGCCTGATTATCGTCGGGTTCGCCGAAGCGCCGATCTTCGCCATGCTGATGACGACCACCCCGCAGCGCGTCGGCCTGGAACATGCCGAAAACGGGGTCAGCCTGCAAATGGTCTGTGTCGGACTCGGGTCAGCGGTTCTCCCCGGCCTGATCGGGACAATAGGGAAGACTTTCGGCCTGGAGACGATGACGACGACGTTTGCGGTGATGGCGGTGGTCGCATTGGTGTTTCACGAACTGGCCCGCCTCGCCCACACGAGCCGTCCGGTTCTGAGCGGGGCCAGCGATTAAACGTCCCCGCCGGAAATCGCGTCGAATAGCTAAGGGGAGTACTTCCCCGCAATCAAGCGTTCGCGGGCTATTGCCGTATTCAACAACTTGGAAAACAATCTTCCACTTTGGTTTTTGAGCCGTGATGGGGTTTTCGAACGTTGAGGAACAAATTCAAACCGGCAAGTTCCGCCAGTCCCCATGATTTTACTCAGGATGTGTAACTTCGATACTTACATCAAATGCTTCTTCATTGTCGCCATACGCTCCCCGTGTGTCATTCACAGCAAGATGTAAAAAGCCTTCTTCACCTCTAGCTAATGTTTTAGTCAAACTGCTGCCTACAACAAAGGCTTGCTCCAATCCAGGCTTGTCGCTCTGTATCCACCCAATGAGAGAGCCAACAACACCTGTATCTCCACCGTCAAAAATTTCTTTTGGGTAGCCTGTAGCTCTGTACGTATCATCGCGTGGATGCACTTTTGACACGAAATCAGGGTGAACTGATTTAGTAATAATTCCGTAAGGATTGTACCATGTCTGCCGATGATCTACCGTTATTGTCCCACTTGCTTTTATTTGTAGCTCATCTCCTGGCACAAGCAACACACCGGTATTGCAATACGGTCTGTCGTGGCTATCACCCGGGTCTTTGCCAGCAGGCACCCTGACGCTAATGTGAATACTGCCCGGGTCTATAGGCCGGAGTATTCGCGTTCCCCATTGCCCATCAGGCAACACAGAAGGTACATCAGCTTTCTGCTGAATCACTGTAGCGAAAATCTCTACCAAACCATCTACCGTTATCTCCCCGCCAGGCAAGGGTATGTATTGAAACTGGTTCAAAATGGCAGGAAATGTCGCCCCCCGCAGCAGCAGCGGTATAACTTGTTTTCCAAACCGCCATGCTTCTGTAAATTCTGCCCTACAGTAAACTGACTGCAAACCCTCCCTCGTAACTACATATATAAGAATTCCATGATGCCTAAGTTGGCGAATAATCTCATCCCACCATCTCTGGCCTGCATAGATTCCCGTATCGAACCACACTCGGTCAAAACCATACACACGACGCAAATACTCCGCTAATTGTTCTACAAAGCGCTGCTCATACCGCCTATAACTGATGAAGAAACTCGGTAATGAGTCCAAGGCAGTCCCACGAACAGACATCGGCGAAAAGCCGAAATCTCGCGTGTCTCGCAAATCTTGGGTCAATTGCACAGTCCATTTTCTCCCCCCATTGGATGTGATTCCCTCTGAAACCCGAACTAGGTCGCCATTGGAGTAGTTCGATAGCTCCATCAGAACACCTAAGGAAGGTGGATTAAACTCGTCCTCATTCAAAACCCCCAAACCTGCTGCAACTTCGATGACTTTTGCGTTACCCGCAGTAACGTCAATGAGTTCAAAATACGACTCAATCACACCCATTTCCCAAGCGCGAGCTAAATAAGTAGCTAGCTCTTGAGCTTCACTTGAGAGGACCATGCCTGTCTCCTATGGATTGCGTAAATGTAAAGGACACCTGATAGCCGCTATCCGTAATGGATTTTATAACGTCGGAGTCTGTGAGGCGCAAGGCGGAGAAAGTTAAGGGGGAGGGTTGTGCGATGGCTGAACAGAGCGTCAGCCATCGTTTTGGATCAGCAGCTGAAACGCGGGGCTACACTTCGGCGTAAATCTGCGGGCGGATGACGCGCGAGCCGATGCGCCCCAGTTCCGTGCTGAGCGCCGCGAACATAGCCTCATTCTCATACGTGCCGATGATCGCGCCGCCGGACCCAGCGAATTTGGCGCTGGCCCCACAGCGGCGGGCGGTCTCGATCATCTGAATCTGCCAGTTGGGGAGACGCGAGATGCTGCGGCGCAGGTCGAAATTGGCGTTGATTAAGCCCGCCAGCCGGTCGATGTCCTGCTCAAGCAGCGCATCGCGGCCCTGCGCGGCGAATCCGGCAAACTGCTGCATGGCGCTGACGACGGCTTCTTCCCCGCGATTGAATCGTCCGCGAATGTCGTTGTGAAACGTCTCGGTCGGCTCGCTCAGGTCGGTATGATAGGCGAGGTACAGCGGGGGAGAGTAGGGCAGGTGCAGCGGCTCGTAGGTGTAGCAGGTCAGGCCGTTGACCTTGCGCTCCTGATCCTGATTAAAGTTCATGTAGACCATGTCGCCGTAACACTGGATCACGCGGTCCTGCAAACCCGCCGCGATGCCGAGTTCTTCGACCTCGACGGCCAGGGCAAACGACGGCTGGATTTCCAGCGGTATCTCGACCTCGTAGAATTCCAGCAGGCAGCGCAGCGTGGCAATGATGATCGAACTCGACCCGGCCAGCCCGACCTGGCGCGGGATATTCGATTCGTAGCGGATCGAAAAATTGCGCTTATGCAGCTCGATGCCCTGGTCGTGGCAGTATTCGACGAAACGTTTGATGGTCGCCTTGACCAGCCGGATGCCGCCGTAATAACCGTGCAGCGTCACGTCGCTGGCGAGATCGTCAATCGAGCGGAAGCGGGCGCGGTCGTGCTGCGCCAGCACGATTTCGACCGAATCCCACTCGTAGAGAACCACCTCGGACCAGAAATTGCGCACGCTGATGGCAATCGTCTTGCCGTGATAGCCGTCGGACGGGTTGCCGAGCAAACCCGCGCGGGCGTAGATGCGTTTGCGAATGATGATCACCGCGGCACCGCCCCCAGCATGGATTCCAGGTATTCGCGCAGAGATGCGCCGTACTGCTCATCGGCCAGCGCGAATTCGACGAAGGCGCGGAAATAGGCTTCGAAATTGCCGATGTCGTAACGCCGCTCGGTGGGACGCAGGCGCACGCCGTAGACGGTTTGACCTTCCTGAATCAGCAGGCGGATGGCGTCGGTCAGTTGGATTTCGCCACCTTTGCCGGGCACACCCTGGTCGAGCGCGTCGAAAATCTGCGGGGTAAAGATATAGCGGGCGGCAATGGCGAGGTTGCTGGGAGCTTCCTCCAGCGACGGCTTTTCGATGACATCCAGCACCGGGAAGAACTCGTCGTCGCTGCCCGGTTTGGCGATGCCGTACTGCGAGACTTCGTGATCGGGCACTTCCTCGAAGGCGATCACGGCGGCGCACTGTTTCTCGTCAAAGCACTGCTGCATGCGCTGCACGATGTCACTCTGGGCGTTCAGCCCGATGATCGAATCGCCCAGCGCGACGACGAAGGGTTGATCGCCGACGAAGGCCCGTGCGCAGGAGATGGCGTGGCCCAGGCCGAGCAGCTGGCGCTGGCGGGTGTAAAAATAGCGCGTCTGGAAGCGGTCAAACTCCAGTTCGGCCAGCAGGTCTTCCTTGCCTTTTTCGCGCAGCGCCTCGACCAGTTCCTTATTGACGTCAAAATGATTCTCGATGGAGGCTTTGCCGGGGCCGGTGATGAACAGGATCTGGTCGATGCCGACGCGGATCAGTTCTTCGGCGATGTGCTGGACGATGGGCTTACGGCCCACCGGGAGCATTTCTTTGGGCTGCGATTTGGTGGTCGGCAGCAGACGCGTGCCTAAGCCTGCGACCGGAATGACTGCAATGTTCATGAGGGGTATGCCTTATCGGGTGAATAAACCAGGTCACCTGTACGTGGAATCATGAGGTTGTCCATTGGGGCAGGGCATTCGCCGCTCGGCCAATGCGCCCGCACCTGAGATGACTATACCGTTGCTCGTTCTAATCGACAAGCCGGGCAGGGTGGGGCACTGCGCCCAACCCATGTCTGATGGTACAATGAGTCTGACAAGTGATGGAGAAGCATCATGCTGAACACGCCTGTGCGTACCGTGTTTGATGTCATTACGGATTTTCTGGCGACCAATCCAACGCCGCAAGCCATCATCGCCTATCAGCTCCCGGAAGATTTGCAGGCACGGGTCGATGAACTCGTTGAGCGCAATGGCGAGGGCCAACTCATATTCGATGAGCAGCAGGAATTGTACGATTTCATGCGTGCCGACGAGATGATGGCGCTCCTCAAGGTCAAGACGAAGCTCCGACTGCGGGACGAGAAATCTTGAGTATTAGCGCTGCACAGCGGCAGACCATCCTCGCACGTGCGGGAGTGTGCTGCGAATACTGCCGCGTCGCTCAGGATGAGCGCCTTTCAAAATTCCAGATTGACCACATCATTCCCATCAAACACGGCGGAAGCGACGACACCGATAACCTGTGTCTGGCCTGTTTGAAATGTAACGGTTTTAAGGGGCCAAACGTCGCTGCACTCGACCCGGCAACAGGTGAAGCAACGAAGCTTTATAATCCACGTCGCCAGCGATGGGACGATCATTTCCAGATCAACACGGACGCAACGCTCATCGGAATCAGCCCGGAAGGTCGGGCAACGATTATCGTCCTGCGCATCAATGAGGCAAGTCGAACCAAACAGCGGCAGATGGCAATGCAGCTTGGCGAGTACCCTTGCAAGCGCGAAATACCAGCCTGATTGCCTGTCAATCCCGGCCCGAACGAGGAATAAAGCCTGTGACCGGCTTTGGGGCGGCGGTTCATGTCGAGTCAATCGGTCTGGCCCGCCTGGGGAGCCAGCTTCAGCAGCCGCGCCAGATTGCCACCTTTGACCTTGTCGCGGTCGGCTTCGGAAAAATGATCTAAATGGGCATCCACAATCTCCGGCGTGCCGCTGCCCCATACCAGGCGCTCCGGGCCAAAGGCGGCCACCACATGGCGGGTGAAGCGCCGGGCGCTGAGGTAGAGCGGCGCATCGGCGGCGAAATGATCCAGCCCCGACAATTTCATATAGACATGGTCCAACTCGGCCAGGGCCAGCACATCGGCATACTCTACCGCACTGCCCATACGCGGCTCAGCCAGATGATCGATCAGGATCGGGCACTGCGGATACGCCCGGATGAGGTCTTCCACCTCGGCTGCGTAGTTGGGGCCAATATGCAGCTCAACGATGAGGCCCAACCGCGCCGCCATTTCCCAGAGGGCCACCACCCCCGGTTCGTTAAAGTGATCGAGGTAAGCCGTCGTGCCCCGATGCGCATGAAAGCGGGTGGCGATGATTCTGGGTTCCTGCTGGACCAGATCGGCCAGCTTGCGCGGGGCATCGGGATCTTTAGGGTAAAAGAGGCTGGTGCCAAAGAGCCGATCCGGGACCTGCTGGAGGCTGTCCAGCACGAGCCGGTGGTCATCGCCATAAGGTTCGGGATGGACCAGCACCGCATAGTCGATTCCCAGGCGTTCCATGCGGCTCCGGTAATCCGCTAGCGGGTCGGGTGACAGCCCATCGGCTGAGGGAGTATAGGCTGCCTGCGGGTGGAAGGGGTAGCGGGCCGTATCCTGGCTGAAAAGATGGGTATTCCATTCAATCATCATGAGTTAAACCCCTGGGATGCATGACCATTCAGACCACCATACCTCGAAAACGGGTAAGCTGCATCACGGGGAATATCGACTGCTGGATCAGACGTAATGGATGCTCAGCACGATGTCCTGAGCGTGGTTCCCGTATTTTTTGCCAAAGATATTGACCCCTCCCACATGACGCGCGTTGGATTTCACCCCGATTCGGATCGTAATGTAATTGCGCTCGGTGATGGCTAAATCGGTGAGCACCACATCGGAGACTTTAAAGCCGTCGAGAAACGCACCCCGCTGATCGACGCGCCAGGTCTTGAGCAAACCATACTGCGAACTGTCGATGCTGACCCAGCGGGGCGTGAGGAGTCCCCGCTCACCGCCGAAATCCGCCGGGCTGGTCCAGGTGCCAATCTCGGTGCCATTCACCCAGACCGTGATGTCAGACTGCCAGTCATAGTGATGCATGGGCGCTTCGGAGCAGGCTTCAAAACTCACGTGCAGGCTGTCCGGGGTAGTCTGGGGCGGCATCCGGTTGGGAAAACGATATTCGACGTAGCCGTGATGGAACCACAGGCGCTGCGCGTGAAAACGCTCTGGATAATAAAATACGGCGGGCTGATCCAGGTAGCCAATAATCCCAGTCTCGGTGTGCAGGCCGCAGGTGGGCGCGATCTCGCAGTCGGTATAGGTTCCGACGGGCATCGACACTTCCAGCGTCCGGTAAATGTACGAGTCGCTGCTGCGAAAGGGGACGGTGATCGTCGTGTAGGCGCGCGCGCATACCTTCTGGGTCCCACGTGTGCCGGGCTGCCAATCGGTAATCAGCAGCTTGGCTTCTTCCAGCACGTTGAGATGCAGGTTCGCGGTGGACAGCGGCAGGTCCAGCAGTTCGGCGATCTCGCTGACATTATGCGGCCCACCTCCCAACAAATGGAGGATGCGCAAGCGAGTCTCGGACGCCAGGGCTTTGAGGACACTGAGCGCATATTCGTCATTGGTGTCGAGTTCCAGCATCGGAACGCCAAAGGGCAGTTCATTGCTCATAGACCACTCCTGTCTTTATGAAACAAGGATTGCCGGGTCATTGCTTCAGGTTTATATGAAGTTAATGGGGCGAAATTTACCATACCAGATGCTGTTTAGCAAATCGCCACAATTTAATTCCAACGTAAGCTTAAACAGGTTCTTAAAAGACTTTTAGAGTTTATAACAGTTCTTATAAGCTTAAAATTTCCCCAGCAGCAGCAGCCAGCGTAGTCTAAGTGTTGAGAATATTTGACACAATGGATTCGGGTTTCTATAGTCGCTTATGAAACAAATTGATTTCACTGGAGGTCACATGCTTAAAGTACAAAAGATCTTTATTCGCTCCTTTGTGATTCTGGCAATCCTGCTGCTTGGCACCCTTGCAGTCTCCGCGCAGGACCCGGTCACGATCACCTTCTGGAGTCCGTTTACCGGCCCGGATGGACAGGTCATCGAAAAGATGGTGAACGACTTTAATGCGACGGCGGGTCCCGAGGCGGGCGTGACGGTCGAACTTCTGATCGTTCCCTGGGATGAATACTACACCAAGCTGACGGTGGCGATGGCCTCGAGTCAGGCTCCGAATCTGTCGATCGCGCACTCACATCGGGTGTCCGGCTTCGCAGAAGAAGGCACGCTGCTGGAATTCACGCCGGAAGTCATGGATTCTCTGGGCATCGTCGCAGACAACTATATTCCCGCCCTGTGGAATGCCGGGGAATATGAGGGCGCGCGTTACGCGCTGCCGATTGATGCCTTCCCACGGCACCTGTTCTACAACAAGACTGTTTTCGAGAATGCGGGTCTGGACCCGGAAACCCCGCCTGCCACGCTCCAGGAAGTGCTGGACGATGCAGCAGCGATCAAGGCCAGCGCCAGCGAAGATACGCTTCCGGTCTTCATCGAAACTGCTGGCAGCGGCGCTGCCCGTAATTTCTACGCAGTTTTCTGGCAGTTTGCACCCAATCTGCTGGCCGAAGACGGCAAGTCTGTGTCTCCAGATTTCATCGATGCCGCCACCAAATCCTTTGAGGTCACGACGAGCTTCATCGACCAGGGCTACGCTTCGGCGACACCCGGCGATTGGGTCGCGCTGTTTGCTCAGGACAAAGTCGGCATCGCATTCTCTCAGATCACCAACCTGCTGGCGATCTCCCAGGTTGAGGGCCTGCAATGGGGCGCTGGCGTCTTCCCGGTTCTGGGGGATCAGCCTGCGACCTTTGCCCTCGGCCATAACTTCATCCTCCCCGCGGGCAACAGCCAGGATGAAGCACACGTCCGGGGCAGCCTGACCTTTATCGACTGGTTCGGCAAGAACGGCTTCGAATGGGCCGCTGGCGGCAAAGTTCCCGCCAGCTTCACGGTCCTCGATGATCCCGAGTTTCCGACTCTGGAAGCCCAGGCGGTCGCGGCCAGCCAGATGGATTACATGAATCTGCCGCCCATCATCCCGCAGCAGCCGGAGATCGACCGCATCGTTCAGGAAAATGCGGAAGCCATCTACGGCGGTCAGAGTTCAATCGCCGATGCGGTTCAACGCATGGCCGATGAAATCAACGCCCTGCTGGGCTAGGACGACCCACACACGGAGACGTTGGGGCAGGGGTTTCAGCCTGCCCCATCCTCCTGTTGGCCGGAAGCCGCTTTCGGGCAGGGCGCGGGAGATGACAACCCACAGGCCCGATTCAAATCACAAGATTTGACGTGTAGGATTTTGAAAGACTGCCATGCGCTTTAAAGGTTTTAAATTCTTCCCATATATTCTGCTCACGCCTTATCTGATCGTCTTTGTGCTCTTTCTGGGCTACCCGATCGTGCGCGGCTTTTATATGAGCCTGTTCGATTGGGGCATTATGGGCGCAAAAGACTTCGTCGGGCTTGGCAATTATGTCACCCTGTTCAGCGACGACCGCTTCTGGCGCGTGCTGGGAAACAGCCTGCTGTTTGCCGTGCTGTACGTGCCGCCGGTGGTCATCATTTCGCTGCTGCTGGCGGTGCTGCTGCATGGGCACATGCCCGGCATCTCGATTTTTCGGTCGGCCTTTTTCCTGC
>JAIOHO010000043.1 GCA_019912905.1 Anaerolineae bacterium | reverse complement strand
ACGAAGATGGTTACACCTATGTCGCCACCGTCACCGAACTGACGGACGATATGGTGACGCTCGATTTCAACCCGCCGCTAGCTGGCAAGACGCTGACCTACGACCTGGAAATCATCGCGCTGCGCGAAGCGACCGACGAGGAAGTCGAACACGGTCACGTGCATCAAGAGCACGACCACGAATTCTAAATCCCCGGATCGGCTGCGGTGAAACCGTCTTTTATCCTGGCATCCAGCTCTCCCCGGCGGCGTGAACTGCTCGCGTCGCTGGGCATCCCCTTTTCAATTCGTAAACCGGACATCGACGAAACCCAGCGCCCTGACGAGGCCCCGACGGATTACGTGCAGCGCCTGAGCGCCGAAAAAGCGGCAGCCGTGGCGGAGCGGACGGTACCGCCTGCGGTGATTCTGGCGGCGGACACGATCGTCATCGACGGCGGCGAAATCCTGGGCAAGCCGGTGGACGGCGACGAGGCACGGATGATGCTGCTGCGTTTGCGCGGGCGGCCTCATGCGGTGTGCACGGCGATCACCGTATATCCGCTGAATGCCGCCCTGCTCACGCGGCTGACGTGCACGACGGTGCACATGCGGCCCTACACCGATGCCGAAATCGACGCCTACATTGCCACGGGTGACCCCTTCGACAAGGCAGGCAGCTACGCGATCCAGCACCCGGAGTTCGCGCCGGTCGCCCGTGTCGAGGGCAGCGAAACCAATGTGATCGGTTTGCCGCTGGAAACACTGCGGAAGATGCTGGCCGAGATCGGCTGGAACTTCGACGGCGAGTGAAGCCCAGGGGCCGTCGGCCTGGACGCCGGATTCAGGATTGCGACCGGGCGGGGTGGTCCTAATTTCCTATAAACGTTCCGTTAGAAACGGGCTGCACCCTATATTCAAATCGATTTTTTTACAGTATGCTTGGTATTGACACCCCGGTACAAAGGGTCTAAAATCCCCTGCACTGAGGGCCTATAGCTCAGCTGGGAGAGCGCTTCAATGGCATTGAAGAGGTCAAGGGTTCGAATCCCTTTAGGTCCACTCCATAGCAGTGATGCGGCCCCTTTGTCCTGTTGTGTTGGATAGAGGGGTTTTTGCATCTTCCCCTACCACCATCGCAGGCCCACGCGTTGGGCGAAATGAGGAAAGGCAGCTTTATGGCGAAGCGCAATTTCTGGGACGAAGTCGAACGGCGTGTGCGGGAGTGGTTGCAGGATCTTGACAGTGTTCTGACCCCCCGGCAGCCGGAGCGGGTGCGAGTCCCGGTCCCCGTGCGCGTGCGTCCCGATGATCGCCGCCGCTCACAGTAACATCTGCTCAGGCAACAAGGCCGTAAGAGCCTCTTAAGAATTCCCTGCTAGAACTGAACCATCTTATTCAGGAGATTGCTGATGAAGAGATGGTTCGGTGGTTTAGTGGGTCTACTCCTCGCGGCGGCTGCGGTGGTGCCACCTGCCGCCTCCCAGTCGGAACGTGCTCTGCTGCCCGATTATGGTGCGGCCCCGGAATTTCATGATAGTGTCTGGCTGAACAGCCCGCATGCCCTGCGCCTGAGCAGCCTGCGCGGGCAGGTGGTGCTGCTCGAAATGTGGACGTTTGGCTGCATCAACTGCATTCGCACGCTGCCGTATGTCGAGCAGTGGCACGAAACCTATGCCGATCAGGGGCTGGTGGTCATCGGCAATCATTACCCCGAATTCAGTTATGAGCAGGATTTGAACAACCTGAAGGCGGCGCTGGTCCGCTTGAACATCTCTTACCCGGTGCTGCAAGACAACCTCCGCGAGACGTGGACCGCCTATAACAACCGCTACTGGCCGACGATCTACCTGATCGACAAGCAGGGGCAGATTCGCTACCGGCATATCGGCGAGGGGCGCTATGCGGAAACCGAGCAGGCGATTCAGGCGCTGCTGGCCGAAGCGTATCCCACCGATGCGCTGCCTGAACCGCTCGCCAGCCTGTCGGCGACGGTGGATGCACTCAACGTGCGCGGCGGCCCTGGCACGGATCAACCGCTGATCGGATCGATTGGCTCCGGTGAGGTGTATGCGGTGCTGGGTGAGCAGGACGGCTGGTATACGATTCGTTTTCAGGGCGTGACTGGCTACGTCTCCGGGGAGTATGTCCAGATTTCGCAGCCCTGACGAGTCAATTCTTTTGCACGGCCTCCTGGGTGGACGCTACAATCAGGCTCCATCACAGGAGGCACAACGCGCATGTTCCCGATTATCGACGGTCACAACGATGCTTTGATGGATTACGCACCGGTCGGCCCGCATCCGGTCGAAAGTTTTCTACAACGCCACGCGGACCGGCAGCTGGACCTGCCAGGCCTGGACGCGGGCGGCGTGCGCGGCGGCCTGTTCGCCGTGTTTATCCCCGACGAAGCCACTGCCCATATGATCCACAGCTTCAGCCCGGACGAGGAATACGTGCTCCCGGCGCTGGAGTTTGCTTACGCGCAGCGCATGGCCCTGGCGATGGCGGCCAATCTGTTCCGCATCGAGGCGGCGTCTGAGGGGCGCTTCAAAGTGGTGCGCACGGCGGACGAAATGGCGGCCTGCATGACGAACGGCACCTTCGGCGCGGTGCTGCACTTTGAGGGCGCGGAGGCCATCGACCCGGATTTCCACGCGCTGGAGGTTTATTATCAGGCCGGGCTGCGCTCGCTGGGGCTGGTGTGGAGCCGCCCGACGCTGTACGCCGAGGGCGTGCCGTTCAAGTTTCCGCACTCGCCGGATACCGGTCCCGGTCTGACGGATGCAGGCAGGGCGCTGGTACGGGCCTGCAATCACCTGGGCATCCTGATCGACCTGTCGCACCTCAACGAAAAGGGCTTCTGGGACGTCGCGCGCCTCACCGACGCGCCGCTGGTCGCCAGCCACTCGAACGCACACAATCTCTGCCCGCTGCCGCGCAACCTGACTGACCGGCAGTTGGACGCCATCAAAGAGTCGGGTGGGCTGGTAGGCGTCAATTTCGTGGTGATGCTGGTGCGCAGCGATGCCGCCAACAACGCCAATACACCCCTCCAGGACGTCGTGCGCCATGTCGATTACCTGGTGGAGCGCATGGGCATCGACCACGTGGGCTTCGGGTCGGATTTTGGCGCGGCGACGGTGCCGAATGAGCTGCGCGATGCCAGCCACTTTCCGGTGCTCATCGACGCGCTGAGGCGGGGGGGCTATGACGACGAGGCGCTCAACAAGCTGACGCATCAGAACTGGTTGCGTGTGCTGCGGCAGACGTGGAAAGCCGGATAGAATCAATGGCTTTGTGACCCCCAATGTCTGGGGGGCGAGGCGTGTTCTTCTGTCATAAAATTGAGATTGTGAATTGATCTCAAACGAGGTGGCTTATGGCCGTGTCCGCACCTTCCAACGCGCAGATTACCAAGTGGGGCTATAACACGATTTCCAAACAGGTGTTCAGCCCGATCATCCTCGGCGTGGTGATGTTCGCCCTGGCCGGAACGACCGACTGGTTGTGGGGCTGGGTGTTTAATGTCGTCCATCTCCTGGCCTGGGTGATGATGACCGTCGTGCTCATTCGCTGGAACCCGGAACTGTTGAACGCTCGTGGCAAACGGCAGGCGGGCGCGAAGGGGTGGGATTACGTGGTGCTGATGATCTACGGCATCGCCTGGATCGTCATGATTGTCCTCGGTGCGCTGGACCGGCGTTACGGCTGGACCGGGCCGATTTCACCGGTCTGGTACGTGCTCGGCAATGCGCTGATTCTGATCGGGTTTGCCCTCACCAGTTGGGCGATGGCGGTCAACCGGAACTTTGAAGTCGCAGTGCGCATTCAGGATGATCGCGGCCATCACGTCATCAGCAGCGGGCCGTACCGCTACGTGCGCCATCCTGGGTATACCGGGGTGATCATTGCGTTCTACTTCGGGATGCCGCTGGCGCTGGGGTCGTGGCCTGCGGCGGTGATGGCGCTGATCGGGCTGGTGTCGATAGTGATCCGCACGGCGCTGGAAGATCGCACGTTGCAAAAAGAACTTCCAGGTTACACCGAATTTACGCGGCAGACGCGGTCACGGCTGATTCCGAGGGTGTGGTAGGGCGGAGTAAAGTACTGAGGATTGAGTACTGAGTGCTGAGTCAAAAGACGCTGCCTGAATGCGGATCATATCCGGCACGATCGGCCTGCTGGATCGACGCGACTAACCATCTGACCGGCTTTGTAGGAGGTCCAGGGCCATCGGGATGTAGATAATTCCGTGC
>JAIOHO010000470.1 GCA_019912905.1 Anaerolineae bacterium | reverse complement strand
GCTCGGATTGATCGGAGACCCTGGAGCCACCACGCGTTTGCTGGATGCGTTGCAGCGCTACAGTGATGGTCAGACCTTCAATGCGGTGCTGGCTGCACTGGCGAAGATTCGTGATCCTCAATCAGTCAATCGACTGTGCGTATTCCTGGTCATGTCCAGGGACAAAGGGGTACGCAAGAGCCTGATTGAAGCATTGGGCACCATGAAGCTGGCCGAAGCAGTTCCAGGTCTCTGTGATTTGATTCATGATGAGGACATCGCGATTCGAGCCGCAATTATTCAGGCTCTCGGCGACATCCAGCATCCCTCGGCAATCCCTGCGCTCGTTACAATGCTACAGGACAATGAACGGCTCAAAGCGGCGGGACTGTTGGCCGTTGGGCCGCGGATCAGTTACCTGGCGAGTGAAGCGCTTAAGGTAATAGGTACCCGTGAAGCGGAAGAAGCTGTTGAAGCATGGAAACAGTCCGGGGGGCGCAAGGGATTCTGGCCGTTTAGGAAAAGCTGAAATCGTTTGTATTCTTGTCCTGCGGCGGACTGGACTGAGTAGTTGCTCGGCCCTTGATTGAACGAACGTGTTCACGTTCGCTTGGAGACGATTTCCGTCGATGAGGCCATCAGTCGATGGCCTACATGGGCTTCGGCTGGCCGCCGATGCGCTCCGACAGATTTAGGAACCGGTTCCCAATGTTCGATTTATGGCATGGCCCGGCGAACAGGGATCGCCCTGCCCTCTCCGCTGGTGAGTCGGCCTGAAAAAGAGATGGGGGGCGCAGCGCGCGCCCCCGGCAGCGTTCGGCTCGCTCAGGGTAAGCCGGTTTCACGAACGTTGCGAATGAGACCGCGCAGCGCGTCCTTCAGCTTTCGGCTGTATTGACGTCTATTGAGAATGCGCGCAACCAGGTACGGAATGGCGACCTGGCTATCTGCCAGGAGCAGACTATGTGCCCAAATCTGGATCAGTTCTTCGTCTCGTGCTTTTTCGAACCGGGCCTGAAGCCAGGGATAGACGCGGGGATCGGCCTGGGCGTTGAGGCTGAGGATAGCACCCATCGTCGCCAGGAGGCGGCCCTCCACCGTTTCAGCAAAGCGGAGCGTATCCTCAATCAACGAAGGCCCCCAGGCTTCCAGAGCCAGCAGCACTGTATTGCTGAGGAATGTGATCTTGCCGGGGCGACTGTGCGTGTCGTCCCGCAGGATGCGCCAAAAACGCGGCACAGCGGCAGCGACCTTCCATTCCGCCAGCAGCAGCGCGGCATTCGCAGGAGCATAGCCGTCGCCAGGCGCGTCGATACCGTTCAGTTCCTCCATATCCAGGATGTCGAAGCAATACGCGATCACCGCGTCTTTGTGAGGCGCGAGGGTCCAGGCCGCCTGCTTCGGATCAAACGAGGCGGCGAATAGAAGCTGCGCCACTTTGTACAGCGGGTCGTCGATGGAGCGGGCGGCGAGGCTGAAGGGATTGAGATTGGTCGGCATTGATTTGGAACCTTTCTGGCTGAAGCCAAGATCGAGCGAAAAAGATAGATGGTGACGCTGATGACGCGCCGATGGCGGATCATAAAACGAACATGGTTGGGTTTGGTTGGGTTTACTTGGGGATTCAGTTGGGTTTACTTGGGGATTCAAGGGAACGGGGTATCAATCCGTCCCCCCTCTCCCCGTCCTCCACCTTTTTCGAACCGGTTCCCCGAATGCTGGGGTCGGCATTCCCCGCTCTATATGCCGGCGAGTCGACCGGCACGATGTCCACGACACTTTCCCCGGTCGATGTCAGAAAAAAATACACCATGACCTCCCCCCCACGGCCTGTGGCTCGCCTGGATGGAGCGCCATGAGGCGGCGGCCTTCAAGCCCCCTGCCCTATTCCGGTTCCGTGTGGATGCGCCACAACTGTGGGGCCGCCCCGTCGATGCAGTCCAGCCAGTCGTCGGCTTCCAGGCGCAGCAATAGCTGATAGGTGCCGGACGAACTGCGGAAGCCGAGGGCAGCCTGAATGTCGCGCACGGTCGGCGGCTGGTCGTGCGTCTCGGTATATGCCTGGATGAAGTCCAGCGCCTTCTGTATGGTTTTTCTAAATCAACTCCTGAATCTACTTCCTGACATCGTGACCTGTTCGACCTAGCCAACCCGCAGGGTGCCTCAGGCTATCAACTCCACCTGAAATCCGCCATGTGCCTTCACGGGTGTTGCTATCCTTGTAAAGCACAGGTCACGATGTTGATAAATCGTTTTGGGGTATGAACCAGAAAAACCATACACCTTCTGTTCATCGGTACTCGGCGTGTAGAGATGGAAGATGGGGCCGGGAACATAGGGGTCGTCGTCGGGCATCGGTTCCGCCCGCTGCGCTTCAAAGGTCTCCAAGTACAGGGTCGCCCAATGCCTGTCCTCAGCCGGAACCGGCTGGCCGGTGTGCACGGACTTGACGATACGAAAATTACGCCGACAGTTCTTGCAGCCCCGTCGCAGATAGCCGTAATCGACCAGACGATCAAGCAACCCCTTGGCACCGCCCAGACTCATGTCAAGGGCGGCCATCAGATCGCGGACTGTGGGTACGTCATGGTGGGCGGTGTAGTCCTCTTCGATATAGATCATGGCCTGATACTCGCGTACAGAGAGTTGATCGGGGGTTGGGTCGATTTTACGCAGTCGCATGATAGTAGCTCCTATGGCCTGAAAACGAAACGAGAGGCGCGTGCGCCGGAAACCGGTACACTTACGGACTATTACGATGATCGCTTGGGGGTGCCGGGGCGGATCGTCACCCGTCCCGGCCAGGAGAAAATACCGTGCGGCTACCACCCCGCACAGGCTTACGATACCGCCGATCGCGGCCCGCTGAGGGTCTTCGATGTATTTTTTTCTGACATCGACCGGGGAAAGTGACGTGGACATCGTGCCGGTCGACTCGCCGGCGGATAGAGCGGGGAATGCCGACCGCCCTGCCCTATTTGCGGATGCGCCACAACTGTGGGGCCGCCCCGTCGATGCAGTCCAGCCAGTCGTCGGCTTCCAGGCGCAGCAATAGCTGATAGGTGCCGGACGCACTGCGGAAGCCGAGGGCGGCGTGGATGTCGTGCACGGTCGGCGGCTGGTCGTGGGTCTCGGTGTATGCCTGGATGAAGTCCAGCGCCTTCTGTTCTGTGGCGCTCGGCGTGTAGAGATGGAAGATGGGGCCGGAAACAGGTAGGACGTCGGCGGTCGGCGGTTCCGCCCGCTGCGTCTCAAGAGTCTCCAAGTACAGGGCAGCCCAATGCCTGTCCTCTGCCGGAACCGGCTAGCCGGTACGCACGGACTTGAGGATACGAAAATTACGCCGACAGTTCTTGCAGCCCCGTCGCAGATAGCCGTAGTCGACCAGACGGTCAAGCAACCCCTTGGCACCGCCCAGACTCATGTCAAGGGCGGCCATCAGATCGCGGACTGTGGGTACGTCATGGTGGGCGGTGTAGTCCTCTTCGATATAGATCATGGCCTGATACTC
>JAIOHO010000469.1 GCA_019912905.1 Anaerolineae bacterium | reverse complement strand
ATCCTGTGGGGGCTGGCGGTCAATGGGGAAGCTGGCGTGCGTCATGTGCTGCATATCCTGAAGACCGAATTTGACACGGCTATGGCTCTGTGCGGTTGTGCAGCGGTCAAAGACATTCAGCCTGACCTGATCTGGAAATCCTGAGAGGGTACACCATGGAAACGACCGCCCAGTACCAGCCCCTGGAGTTTGAGTCTCGATCGCCTGAAGAACAATTAGAACGGTCTCGCGCGTTTCTGACCCAGATGAAACAACGCCGTACCGTGCGCGAATTTTCGACCCGTCCGGTGCCGCTCGAACTGGTGGAAAACGCCATCGCCACCGCCGCGACCGCTCCATCCGGCGCGAACCAGCAGCCCTGGACCTTTGTCGTCATCAGTGACCCGCACCTCAAGCACCAGATTCGAATGGCCGCCGAGCGGGAAGAGAAGGAAAGTTACGAAAGTCGCATGAGCCAGGAATGGCTGGAGGCGCTTTCGTACCTGGGCACAGACTGGCACAAACCCCATCTTGAAGACGCACCCTACCTGATCGTCGTGTTTCGGCAGGCTTACGGCATCACTGCCGACCCGGAAACGGGCGCGGAAATCCATGTCAAGCACTATTACAGCGAAGAGTCGGTGGGGATTGCGGTGGGGTTGTTACTTGCCAGCCTGCATCTGGCGGGTCTCGCGACTCTCACCCACACGCCCAGCCCGATGAAGTTTCTCAGCGAAATCCTGGGACGGCCCGCCAATGAACGCCCCTATGTGCTGATCCCCGTCGGTTATCCTGCCGAAGATGCTCGGGTGCCCGTCATCACCAAGAAATCGCTCGATCAGGTTATGGTTCGTTTCGGAGACTGACACATCGCACGCCAGGAGGCGCCCACCATGATTGCAACGTATCCCTACAGCGAAGAATCCAGCCATGTCAAACGATCTGTGCTGCGCGAACTTCTCGCCCACGCGGTGGACCCCACCATCATTTCACTGGCGACTGGTCTGCCTTCCAGCCAGCTTCTGCCGATTCAGCGCTTCAACGAGTGCATCAACACCGTCATGGCTCGGGACGGCGCGCGGGCACTGCAATACAGCCCTCAATTCGCCCCCCTGCGCCAGTGGATTGCCGATTATATGACCCGGCGCGGTGTGCCCACCGGCCCTGACAACATCCTGATGACCAACGGCTGTCAGAACGGTCTCACGCTGATGTCTCGCCTGTTTCTCAACCCGGGCGATACCGCCATCACCGAGGAAATCACTTATATCGGCATCGAACACGCGACCGCCGGGCGCGGCATGCACCTTCGGGCCATACCCAGCGACTTATCGACCGGGGCCGACATCGACGCGCTCGAAATTGCGCTGAACCAGGAGCCGCGCCCCCGACTGATGATTCTGATCCCCGATTTTCACAACCCACTGGGCGTGAGCCTCACACCAGATAAACGGCAGCGCGCCGCACAGCTTGCTAATCAATACGGCG
>JAIOHO010000468.1 GCA_019912905.1 Anaerolineae bacterium | reverse complement strand
GCCACGAAACACGGCTCCGGCACCAGCACTTCTTCGCCAGGGTCGAGAATCGCCTTCAGCGCCAGGAACATCGCTTCGCTGACACCGACCGTCACCAGGATCTGTTCCTTCGGATCGTAATGCAGCCCATACAGCCGCTCGACATACTGTCCAATGGCCTGCCGCAGTTCGAATAACCCGGCGTTGGCGGTATAGGCGGTCCGCCCGCGCTGGATACATTCCCCGCCCTTGTCGGCGATATGGGCCGGGGTCGCAAAATCCGGCTCCCCAATCCCCAGGCTGATGACGTCGTTCATCGTCGCGGCAATATCGAAATAGCGGCGGATGCCCGACGGACGAAGATTTTTGACACTCTGGGAGACAAAACTGCGCATCACGGACCTCGGACTGATCTGGATAATGCCGACTGCACGAGCAGCCTGCCATCACTCTTGGTAAAAGACAACAAGTCTATCATGCCGGAATTTGGCGATTCTGCGGTAGACCAGGGTTCACCAATTTGTGAAGGATTTCTCCGACAGACTGTACGAAAGGTGCTACAATGGGGTTCATCTAAGCGCTAGAGAAGGTGGTTCCATGGACTCCACAGTGCTCCTCCTGCTGGCCGTTTGCGCCGTTGGCATCGTCATCCTCGGTGTGCTGCTGGTCTTTGGGCTGGGTTTCCTGCGGCGTTGGGCACCCCAACTGCTGCAAGTGCTGGGCGGAGCGGGGGCGGTCTTTGCCAGCGAAGAACCGCGCAACAAAGTCGATCCGCTGCTGGGCAATCACCGGCGCACCAACCTGCGCAGCAAAGCCGAAGCCCTGGATTTCGACGCGGCGCTGCCCCGCTATCGGGATACGGATGTGCCGCCGCCCGCCGACGTCAGCGCACAGCAGGTCGATACCAGTCCGTTCGACCTCAACACGAAATCACCAGTCTCAGGCCGCATCATGCGCGACGGGCGCTACCGGCGGGTGACCGGAGGCACCCCGGACCGCGAACAGGATCAGGATTTCCGCCGGGTGGACGGTGGCGATTCGCCGTTCGAGGCCCCCAATCTGCCCGACACGAATCATGCACGCCGCAGGCGGCGGCGCGACCGCAATCAGGACGAACTGTTTGGCGGGCAGCTCGACGAAGACGGCGACGGCGAACTGGATTTTTGAGGTGTCCCTTTTTACTGCCGCTTACTCGCGGCGGAGGGCGTCCTGCTCGGCAGCCCAGCGGCTCACTTCATCTTCGATTTCACGGCGCAGATCCAGACGGCGGGCCGGATCATAACAGGCCGTATAGCGGCGCTGCTCGTCTGGCGGCGGGCTGGCGCTTTCCTTGTAGAAGGTGCGAAATTCGGTCTGAATGCGGCGGTAATAGGATTCGGGGTTGAAGAACGGCAGCATGTAAGTCAGGACGCGCGTGCCAACCACCATCTCCACGCCGCGCTCGCCTGTCCGCAGTGCCCAGATGCCCAGCAAGCCGAGCGTATCATAAAAGTAGTAGCCGCGCGGTTTATGCCAGATGGCGACCCCGGCCCAGGCCACCGGCAGATACCCCCGAAAAATCGCCGGACCGAAGCAGGTCATCAGGCGGTGATGCGCCTGCTGCTGCTCCTCCAGCAATCCCCAGGCGTTCACCTCGTCCAGCGCCTGACCCAGGTCATCCCTGCGTTCTGCCTGGGACGACAGGGGTGCAGGCCGCTGAATCTGCTGTTTCAAGTCACGATAACGCCGGTTCGAGCGGCTCATGATGTCACCCAGCCGTAGAACAGATTTCTTACGACTATACCCCATCGCCCGCCCGCATGCCAGCGCATGGAGCTGCCGTCAGGAATGCTGCATCCGGGCATCTTCCTCGTGGATCGCGTCCGCGAAAGCCTGTGTTTCGCTGAACTCGCGCAGTTCGTGTTCCAGCCGCTCTAGCTCTTCACCGCCCGACATCATATGAATCATCTCGTCGCGAGAAAGATCGCGCTTGGTATAAGTGCCCAGCGTGCGCCCGCGTTTCAGGATGGTGAACCGGTCCCCAATCGGGTAGGCATGATGCGGGTTGTGGGTAATAAAGATCACGCCGATGCCACGTGCGCGGGCCTGAGCGATGTAGCGCAGCACCGTGCTGGACTGCGTGACGCCTAATGCAGAGGTCGGTTCATCCAGAATCAGCACCTTTGCGCCGAAGTAGACCGCTCGTGCGATGGCGACAGACTGGCGCTCGCCACCCGATAGTGTGCCCACTGCCTGCTCCGGGTCGCGGATGTCGATGCCCATTTTGAGCAGTTCGTCGCGCGCAACCCGGTAGGCCGCCTGAATGTTAAAGCGCTTGAATGGCCCCCAGCCTTTGGTTGGCTCCGAACCCAGGAAAAAATTGCGGGCGACACCCATCAGGGGAATCATTGCCAGGTCCTGGTACACGGTCGCGATTCCCATATCCAGTGCATCGCGCGGCGAATTGAACGTCACCGGCTTGCCCTCCAGCAGGTATTCGCCCTCATCCGGTTTATACACCCCGGAAAGCACTTTGATCAGGGTCGATTTGCCCGCGCCATTGTCCCCCAGTAAGCACATCACTTCGCCCGGATAGACCGTCATCGTGACATCTTTGAGCGCGATGACGCTGCCGAAATACTTCGAGATTCCCCGGACTTCCAACAGCGGGGTGCGCTCACTGTTTGCGGTCATTTTGCCTCCGATGCCTGTTTCCGGATAAAATTGTTGACCAGCACAGCAATGATCAGCATGCCGCCCAGGAACACCAGAAACCAGTCCGAATCGACCCCGGTAAAGACGATTCCCTGCTGGACCATCCCAAATATGAGCGCACCAAATACCGCGCCAATCGCCGAACCATAACCGCCGGTTAGCAGCGTTCCGCCGATGACCACCGCAATAATAGCGAAAAACTCGCGCTGCTCGCCGCGCAATGTATCGGCGCTGCCTACATTGATCACCTGGAT
>JAIOHO010000467.1 GCA_019912905.1 Anaerolineae bacterium | reverse complement strand
ATTTTAGGCCTCCCCGCGGGCGCTCAGTTTGATCTTCTTCAGCCGCTTCATGACGTCGTTCGCGCCGCGTCCAAAATAGGTGTACAGGGTGGAATATTCGGCATACAGCTGATCATAGGCCGCCTTATTCTCGGCAATCGGCTGAATGACCTCTTCCTTCAATTTGCCCATCGGTTCCGCCGCCGCCTCGATATTCGGATAGATACCTGCCGCCACTGCCGCATGCATGGCGGAACCCAGGGCTGGCGACTGCGCCGAGCCTGCCAGTTTCATCGGCTTACCGGTCACATCGACATAGATTTGTGCCAGCATTTTGTTCTTTTCTGGCAGGCCGCCCGCCGCAACAATCTCATGCACCGGGATGCCTTTGCGCTCAAAAGACTCGATAATTTCCCGTGTGCCGTAAGCGGTCGATTCGATCAAGGCCCGGTAGATGTCGGGCGCGCGCGTCCCCAGCGTCATGCCGATCAGCAGGCCCGTCAGGTCGGCATCGACCAGCGTCGAGCGGTTGCCGTTCCACCAATCCAGCGCAACCAGTCCGTGTTCACCGGGTTTCTGTTTGACGGCTTCACGGGTCAGATACTGGTGCAGGTCCATGCCCGCCTGCTTCGCCGCATCATGATACTCCGGCGGTACGGAGTTGTGAACAAACCACGCAAAAATGTCGCCTACCCCGCTCTGTCCGGCCTCGTAGCCAAAATAGCCCGGCAGGATGCCATCGCGGACCACCCCACACATGCCCTCGACCGTCTGGTCGGAATCGCCCACCAGCATGTGGCAGTTCGATGTGCCCATGATAATGACCATGCTGCCTGGTTTAGTCACCTTCACCGCAGGCACCGTCACATGGGCATCCACGTTGGCGACGGCTACCGCCGTACCCTCATTTAGCCCCGTCCATTCCGCCATTTGTCGGGTCAGACCGCCTGCTTTTCCGCCAAGCGGTGCAAAATCCCGGCTCATCTTCTCATCCACGAAGTCGGCAAAACGCGGATCAAGCGCGGCAAAATAATCACGCGGCGGAAACTGATCGCCCTGAACCATCGCCTTGTAACCGGCGGTGCAGGCATTGCGGGTCTCGACCCCGCAGAGCTGCCACACGATCCAGTCCGCCGCCTCCAGAAAACGATCGGTCGCGGCGTAAACGTCCGGCGCTTCTTGCAGGATTTGCAGCGCTTTGCTGAACAACCACTCTGAAGAAATCTTGCCGCCGTACTTCGGCAGCCAGGTTTCGCCGCGCTGACGAGCGACTTCGTTGATCTGATCTGCCTGGGGTTGGGCCGCGTGATGTTTCCACAATTTGACCCAGGCATGGGGATGATCGTGCCATTCAGCGAGTGCGCACAGCGGCGTGCCATCCGCTTTGGTCGGCAGCACGGTGCAGGCCGTAAAGTCGATGCCAATGCCGACCACCTCGTCCGCATTCACCCCGCTCTGGCGCAGCACGGCAGGGATCGTCTGTTTGACGACCTCGACATAATCCATCGGGTCTTGCAGCGCCCAATCAGGCGGCAGGGGTCGGTCGCTGTCGGGCAGGCGTTGGTCGATGACCCCATGACCATAGGCGTGAACCGCCGTCGCCACTTCGCGCCCATCGCGGACATCGACCAGTACCGCCCGTCCGGATTCCGTTCCATAATCGATGCCAATTGTATACATGGTACAATCTGCCTTTTTGAAGATTTTTTCAGGACAAAATCCACCCTAGTTTAGCACTAACTACCGCAATTGACCGCAATATGGATTCTAGATAGGAAGTGGTGTCTCGGTTGGCGAGAAATGTACGCATTTCCGCAGTATGATTGTCCTGATTAAGTTTTCGAGCCAAGTGATAAGGAGCAACACGGATGTCTGCTATCTACCTGCCGGAAGATCGATACTTCAACCCGGCCTGCAAGGAAGTCGCCCTGCACCTGTACGGTCAGGTTAAGCATTTACCCCTGGTCTGCCCGCATGGTCATGTGGACCCTCGCCTGTTCAGCGACCCGAATTACCAGTTTGGGACGCCGACCGAATTGTTTATCATCCCCGACCACTACATCTTCCGCATGTTGTATGCGCAGGGAATTGCGCTGGAAGACCTGGGCGTGCCGCGTGCCGATGGTGGCCCCGTCGAACAGGATCACCGCAAAATCTGGCAGATTTTCGCCGACAATTTTTACCTGTTTCGCGGCACCCCTACCGGCAGTTGGCTGAATTATTCGTTCTATAACGTTTTTGCTGTTCAGGAAAAACTGACCGGAGACAGTGCTCAGGCCATTTATGACCAGATTGCCGACCAACTCGCGCGCCCTTCGTTTCGTCCACGTGCGTTGTTCGACCAGTTTAATGTGGAAGTGCTGACGACCACCGATGCCGCGACTGACTCTCTGGAGCATCACCGGGCAATTCAGGAATCGGGCTGGTCCGGGCGCATCCTGCCGACCTTCCGCCCCGATGCGGTCGTCAATCTCGATGCGCCGGGTTGGAGGCAGAATTTGCAGGCGCTCGGCGAACGAGTGGGCAAGGCCATTACCAGCTACAAAACATTCATCGAAGCGCTGGAAAACCGTCGGGCGTTCTTCCGGTCGATGGGGGCAACCGCCACCGATCACGCTGCACTGACACCCTATACCACCGAACTCAACGATCAGGAAGCGGAAACGATTTTCCAGCGGGCGCTGCGAGGAGAAGCCAGCCCCGACGACGCGGCCCGCTTCACCGGCCATATGCTCATGCAGATGGCGCGCATGAGCGTCGAAGATGGCCTGGTGATGCAGCTTCATGTCGGCTCATTCCGCAACCACAACAGCCAGATGTTCGAGCGCTTCGGGGTGGACAAAGGCGCGGATATTCCTGTCCAAACCGAGTACACCCGCAATCTCCTGCCCCTGCTGAACCGCTATGGCACTGACCCGCGCTTTTCGCTCATTCTGTTCACCCTGGATGAGACCAGCTACGGGCGTGAGCTGGCACCGCTGGCCGGACATTATCCGGCAGTCAGGCTCGGCCCGCCCTGGTGGTTCTATGACAGCCTGAACGGGATGGCCTACTTCTTTGACAAAGTCATGGAGACGGCAGGCATCTACAACACTGCCGGATTCAACGATGACACGCGCGCCTTCATGTCGATTCCCGCCCGGCATGACGTGTGGCGGCGCGCCGCCGCCAACTGGGTCGCCAGTTTACAGGTGCGCGGGATGATCGACATGGACGATGCCGAGGCCATGATTCACGATCTGGCATATGGATTGGCGAAGAAAGCCTACAAGTTTGCCTGAAGCCCGAATGCAGTACATGGCGGTGTGCTACGGGTACAGAAGGCGTTAATGAGGGATTAGCACAGTCGGCATGGAGACCTCCACACAGAAAAGCGGTGCACGAGCGATACAGCGCAGGCCTACAGCAGGTTTTGACTTCTGGCGGCAAACTGGACCGGTCAGCCCCAATCCTGGCGACGATCGTCTGGATCGTCGTCCTTGTCGGCATTGCCCTCTGGCGCTTCCAGCGTGAAGAGTTCTAAGCAGTCAGTCACCGAGGCGCGCACCGGCTTCCGCGCCTCGTGACTCCCATTTGATCGCGAGGCTTATTCCTGTCACCGGTATTAGCAGCGTACAAGGAAAGCGCACGCCGCCTCTCCCACAGCACGATCCTGGTTAAGGCAAGGTTTGCACCTTGTCCCGACATCATTCATGGTCTTTATGTACCAAAGGTCATTGAAGCCCGGCCTGAAAGGTGTTAACGTAGAGGTGGTTTTTTCGTGTCATACTATGCTGAAGCGCAATCATCGTTCCCAACTGAGAGGTACAGATACAGAGTCCATTACAAAAACAGCATAGTCCAATAGTAGGTTATTGTGGCCGCCTGATGGAGGCGGTCTCATAGTATCTATGAGGTGGACAGATGAAAAAAGTCTTTTTGTTCCGTTTGTTTTTGGTAGTCGCTTTGACACTCGTTTTGGGGCTTTCGCTTGTCAGTGCACAGGATGATGCGTTCTGGAGTGAAGCCGCCGCACCTTACGCAGGCGTAACCATTCATGGTGTCACCGAAAGCACGCCGCCCTCGAACTATGTCCGTGAAGTCCTGGCCCCCCAATTCACTGAACTCACCGGCATCAATGTCGAACTTGAGACCACGTCGTGGGATCAAATGTACGACAAGGCCATCAAAGATATGGAAGCCGGCACGGGCATTTACGACTTTGTCTACATCGAACAGGACATTATTTACGGCTATCTTGCTCAGAATTTCCTGCTCGACCTGAGCCAATTCCTGCGCGACAAACCTGAGCTGGCCGCGCCGACCTTCAACTTCGACGACTTCACGACGTTCATTGACTCCTTTAAAGATCCCGAGTCAGGTGACGTCTTTGGCGTCCCCATGGAAGCCTTCCTGAAGATCTACCTGTATCGGACGGACCTCTTCAATGATCCCGATATTCAGGCGGCCTTCGAAGCCGAGTATGGCTATCCGCTTGCTCCGGCGACCACCCACGAGCAGTATCAGCAGATTGCCGAGTTTTTCACCAAATATGGTGACGAAAACGGGATGGAACTGTGGGGCACAACCGTCCAGGCCGCATCCGCGCATCCATCATCGTTCTATGAATTCTTCGAGTCGGTAGCCCCGACGTTTGGCGTCTACAACTGGGGCATCAACATGGAGAATTGGAAAGCGACCGTCGAAAATGGCGGCGAAATGAACAGCGACACGGCGAAAGAGGCACTGGCATGGTGGCTCGGGCTGCTTGACTATGCTCCACCAGAGGCCACCAGCAGCACCTGGGACGAGGTCGCAGCGAGCTTCGCGGCGGGACGTGCGGCGCAGGGGCTGGTGTACGGCGAGAATGCAGCCTGGATCGCCACCGACCCCGAACGGTCGAATGTCGTGGGCAACGTCGGCGTAGCACTGCCGCCCCTGTCGGAAGGCGTGCTCGACGATGCCGAAGCGGGCACTGGCTACATCGGTTACTATGACGGTGGTGCCTTCGGTGTACCCTATTCATCCAAGAATCAGGAAGCGACTGCGCTCTGGCTCCAGTACATCGGCCAGTCCTCGGTCCAGGCGGACTGGGCAGTGAAAGCCGCCCGGATCGTACAGAACGCCACATTCGATGACCCAGCGGTCGTTGAGCAGGACGCGAAGGTGGGCGGTTACTACACACTCATGAAGGATCAGGGCTACCTGTTTGCTGGCGCTCCGCCCTTCCCGTTCCATCCACAGGTTCGCGAGGTCGTCGCGCCGTTCATCTACAGCGCGATTGCAGGCGAAATCACCGCAGCCGAGGCGCTTGATCAGGCCGCAGCAGCAGCCGATGCCGAACTTGTCAGTCTGGGGTTTGGCAGTTAATCCGGCACTGTTTGTTTGATGTTGCCTGATGTTCGAGGTGGTGTGACCGACCGGATACTTCCGTCGATTGTGCCACCTCGATTCTATTGACGACCACCTGACAAGCGCTCTTGGGGGGGAGATATGCGATCAAATCGTACCGGCTGGCTGCTGCTGTCGCCGACACTGATTATTCTGTTTGTCGTCGGCTTTCTGCCATTTATCTATGTCCTTTGGGTGGGCTTCCACGACTGGAATGTCTTTTCGGCCCGAGAAGGCATGTTCTGGGCCGGCATTAACAACTATCGTCGTCTTGTTTTTGATAACGATTTTTTATATTCTTTGGGTTTGACCCTGCGTTTTACGATTGTGGTGGTCGCCAGCGAACTTGTGGTCGGCTATCTGCTCGCCCAGCTTCTGACGCGCGACTTCCCGGGCAAGATTCTCTTTCGAATTGTTCATACGATACCGCTGATGATCGCGCCGCTGGTCGTCGGAGCCATCTGGCGCTTACTGACCGTTCCGGGGCTTGGGCCTCTGCCCTATTATTTTGATCACTGGTTCAATATCGATTACAACATCGGGCGCTATGCAGATCAGGCATTTATTACGGTGGTTTTGATGGATCTGTGGCATTGGACGCCGTTCGTGACACTGACCATGCTGGCTGGTTTGAGCGCATTACCCAACGAACCGATTGAGGCCGCGATGGTGGATGGGGCCAACCGATGGCAGCTTTTCCGCTACATTAAGCTGCCGATGCTGCGCCCGGTCATCCTGACTACGATGTTCATTCGCATCATGGATGCGCTGCGTGTCGTCGATGAAGTCTATATGCTGACCAACGGCGGCGGCCCAGGCACATCCAATCGGTTCATTGGCATCCACATTTTCCGCGTGGTCTTTCCAAAGACCGACTACGGCTATGGCTCTGCCATGTCGCTGCTGGTGCTCTATATCACCATCGTAATCTGCTGGATGCTGTTCACAGCCCTGATGCATCAAAGATCGGACTGAGACATGACGACACGCATTGAGCCTAACCTGACAACCCAGGCCAGCACCGGACTTCTCCGCCGCATAGGTCGGCGATCGTTGATTTATTTACCGACCTATGGAGTCTGGATCGCGCTGACCTTCATTACGCTCATTCCAATCTGGTGGATGATTGTGATCTCCGCACGCACCCGTGTGGAACTCTTTGGCAATCCCAGCCTGTTGATCAAGTCATTCTACGTCGAGAATTACCTCAACGTCATCAACGATCGTGTCTACCAGGGGTATATGG
>JAIOHO010000466.1 GCA_019912905.1 Anaerolineae bacterium | reverse complement strand
CCGCTGATCGGACACGCCATTTACCGACGCGTCGTGACCGTCCGTTCCGCCGGGCTGCCATTCCGCGACCAGCCCTGGGGACGGCACATCCTGAGCGCGCTGCTGGGGCTGCTGCTGCTGTACCTGGTCTTCCGGCATGGCATCATCAGCCTGCTGCTGGTCGTGTTCATCGTTCCGGCGATCGGGGTCCTGTCGTTTTTGATGCTGCCGGTCATGCTGCCGCCGCTGACCGCCCTCGCCGCCGGTTTCTGGGCAGCCCGCATCAGCAGTACACTGGTCCGGGAATATCACACCCACACCTACGAACTGCTCTGCCTGGCCCCGAACGGTTCGCTGGGGGCCAATTGGGTGATCGCCAGCGGATGTCTGCACCGGGGCGATTATTTCTCGGCGCTGCGCTTTGCCATGTATGTGGCCCTGCTGATTGGCGGCATGTTCCTCGGCCTGCTGGCGATGGTGGCCGTCTTTATGGCGCTGAGGGCGACCCCATCCCAGAGTCTGGTGGTCGCGCTGCGCACGGTCGTCGATCTCTCCGTCATCCTGCTGCTGTTTTACCTGCATTACGTCCAGTCGCTGGTGCTCAGTGCCCTGGTCGGCGTCTATGTGCCCACCGTGTTCCGCAGCCGCATGGATGCCACCTGGGTCGCGCTGGCGCTCTTCGTCGCGCTTCAACTGGCGCTGTATGCCATTTTCTATGGCTCCCATCTGCTGCTGGCCCCCCTGCTCGCCACCATCCCGCCAACCGACTGGCTGGCATTCGTCAGCACGCCGCTCCTTTACCTGATTCTCTTTCTGCTCCCACGCGAAGTCATCATCCTGTGGTTGTGGGGCGTCGTCACCACCCGCCTGAACGCCACATCCAGCGAGCAGGAAGGGCTGCTGCGCGCGGCGGGATGAGGTCAATTCAGGGTAGATGGGTAGCAAGTCCTGAATTACGTTTCAGTTATTGGGCAAAATCTCACTTGGGGCTTCCGGTCTTCCGAAGTCATCCAGATGTATCAACCATTCGAGCAAACGGTCATTTGCCCGCTGCGCCATTGGGCAAAAATTTCATCACCCTCTGCAAGAATGGACACGGATGCATGATCCCATCGGAGCAGATTCCAACGGCTTGGGTCATTACGGCTACAAAATATCAGGCTTCCTTCAGAACTCCAGGCGGGAATGTATTGACCGCGAGCCTCAAAAACGGTGCTATTTTGTGCATCGCGGACATAGAGACGCTGTTGATTTGAAAAGAAAGTGACAAAAGCCCAGTATCCATCCTGACTCCACCCCGAGCCGCCGTTATGTGAATCTGGATTCTGACTCATATCGGTCAAGGTCTGCCTATCCCAGACATAAATCTGAACATGAGTGTCCTGTGGAGCATATGCCGCGAAAGCAAGAAGCTCATCATTCACCCAAGTTGAATACGACGAGTAAATATGCAGTTGTGAGGCAATTCTGGTAAAGGAGGATACATCTGGTGAACCATCCACATAGGATGTACCATCCCACAAAAGAAGGATGTACTCATTCTCCTGCGTTGAGCCGAATGCAAGTTCACCCCTGCCATTCCAGGCTGGGTCCCTATCTACGGCATCTGCGCTTTGGCTGAGATTGAATGTAACTTGACCATCCCATATATAGATTTCCGAACGCGGATCAAGATTGGAATATCCGAACCAGACTGTAAAAGCTAAACGTCCATCAGGACTCCAGGCAACATCAAAACCTTGTGGATTGCCAGGTGTGTGCTGAGGTGTAATGTCGATTGCGGTTATTCCGTCCCAAATATATATGGCTTGCTGTGGACCTCCATTTACCACAGAAGCAAATGCCAGGTAGCTTCCATCGCCGCTCCATCCAAGTGGATACCCGGTAATATCAAGTTCGCGGCTCAGATTGACAAGAGGCTGATCGGGGTCTGTTGGATCCATTACGAACAGTTTGCCATTGTTTTCCCACGTCCATTCTGTAGAAAATGCAATGCGACCCTGGGAGCCAAACACGAAGTGCAAGCGATCCTTACTCTGGTAAAGCATCTTGTTCTCGTCACGACCGGCATCATAAAGGTATAGTGTAGTACCATCATCGTAGTCGAAGGCACTGTAGGCGAGTGTATCGACATCCGATACGGCGTTTTCCTGAGAATTTCCCGTGCTTGCAGCTCCAGAAATCAGAAGAAACGCCAGCGAAAAACAGAGAATAACAGGGGTTTTCATCCAAACCAGCCCATTCTGCACTGTGAACACCCTCATTTTACTTGACTGCGTGGAATTGTATGCCGTCCAACGAAAGCAGATTCGTCGGGCGATTGTGATGCGATCGCCCGCAGGTTAGCGGCTCAATTTGTTCAGAATTTCACCAGCACGTGGTAAACTGGGCGCGGCGCGACCCCGATATGCGGAACGTGCCAACCCGGATTCGCTGCACGCACCTGAAGGACCATGCCTTGACGACACCTCACCCACCGCAGAAATCCCAGGAAACAGCCTCGTTTGCCCACCGCCTGCGCGGGGACTGGCTGGTGCGCGCGCTTCCGCTCGATTGGGCCGACCAGCAGTATACGCCCACGCCGGTCACAGACTGGATCAGCGTGCCGGAATGCGCCCACCTTCAGCCTATCCTCTACCCCGAACAGCCGTACTGGGGCGCGCACCTGC
>JAIOHO010000465.1 GCA_019912905.1 Anaerolineae bacterium | reverse complement strand
CGTGCGCGAGGTGCTGGCGCGCTACGACTTTCATTACACCGTCCACGCACCCAACCGCACCAACCTGGCCTATGGTTATGACCTGCCGATGGATGAGGCGGTGCTGCGCGCCTGCATCGAATTCTGCGGTCAGATCGACGCCGACATCCTGGTCTATCACAGCGGCTTGCAGGCCATCGAATATGTGCGCACCGGGACCTATCCGCTGCCGACCCTCGATGAACTCCAGCGCGGGGCCGAACGCGAGGTCCGGTCGCTGCGGCAGATCGCGCCCTTTGCGGCGGATTATGGCGTGACCATCGGTATGGAAAATGGCGACCCGCATCTGTGGGAGTATGAGGTCATACGGGCCAACGGGCGCTCGGATTCCGACCTGCCGATATATCATCCACGCCTGCGCATCCCGCCCATCGTCGAGCAGGTCCGCGCCGTGAATCACCCCAATGTGGGCATGACCCTCGACCTGGCGCACATGTATCTGGCCGCCAACGCCGTGCCGTTCGATTATCTCCAGGCCGTCTCGCAGGCCGCCCCGGTCACACGCCATCTGCATCTCAACGATAATTTCGGCAAGCTGGATACCGGCTTTGAGGATGGCGGCGTGCGCGCGCCTTATGGCGAAGCAGACCTGCATCTGCCGCCCGGTTGGGGAACGATCCCCATCGCCGAGGCGTTCGACCGGCTGGTCGGGTATGAAGGCTATCTGATTCTCGAAATCAAAGAGCGTTATGCCGAATACTTCGCCAGTTCGCGCACTACGATCGAGGAGATGCTGAAATCCGTTTGAGGGCGCATGCCGCTGCGCCCCGACGGTCGTTAGTCCTCCAGGGGAGGAATACCGGTGAGTTCCAGTTCTTCGGCAAAGTGACAGGCGGCGATGTGCTTGGGGCCGACGGTGCGCAGGTGGGGTGTCTCCGTCCGGCAGCGCTCCTTGGCATACGGACAGCGCGGGTGAAAGTAACAGCCACTCGGCGGGTTGGCCGGGTCCGCCACATCGCCTTCCAGCACGATTCGTTTGGACCGGCGGCGCGGGTCCGGCACGGGAATAGCAGACAGCAGTGCTTCGGTGTACGGGTGCCTGGGGTTGTTGTAGAGTTCGTTGGTCGGGGCCATTTCTACCAGTTTACCGACGTACATCACCGCCACGCGGTCCGCCAGGTACTCGACTACGCTCAGATCGTGCGAAATAAACAGGTAGGTCAGGTTATAATCCTTCTGAAGCTGAAGCATCAGGTTCAGAATCTGCGCGCGAACCGACACGTCCAGCGCCGAAACTGCCTCATCCGCGACCACCAGCTCCGGTTCCAGAGCCAGGGCGCGGGCGATGCCGATGCGCTGGCGCTGCCCACCGCTGAAGGCATGCGGATAGCGGCGCATATGCTCCGGACGCAGCCCCACCTGACGCAGCAGCGTATTCACCCGGTCTTCCAGTTCGGAGCCGGAAGCGATGTTGTGAATGCGCATGGGGTCCGCCACGATGTCGAAGACCGTCATGCGCGGGTTGAGCGAGGCATAAGGGTCCTGGAAAATCATGCGGATTTTGCGCCGGTAAGCTTTGAGATTCGACTCCTCCAGCCGGGCCAGGTCTACCCCGCTGTCATCCGCGCCATACAGGATGTGCCCGCCGGTAGGCGTATAGGCCCGGACGATGCAGCGGCCAATCGTCGTCTTGCCACAGCCGCTTTCGCCCACCAGCCCCAGCGTTTCACCGGGCATAATGTCGAAGCTGACGTCATCGACGGCTTTAACCGCGCCCACGATGCGCCGCAGCACGCCCTTTCGAATTGGAAAGTGCATCTTGAGATTGTCGATGGTCAACAAAGCGCGTCCGTTGGTGTTTTCAGCCATGATGATCTGCGCCTTCCGTTTCATACAATAAACACCGCACCGCCCGCCCATCGGACAGCCGGATGAGGTCCGGGTGAATCACATCACATTTGCCCGCCATGAACTGGTCGCAGCGCGGGTGGAATGGACAGCCCGTCGGACGGTTAAAGGGATCAGGCACCGCGCCTTCGATCGGGTTGAGCTGCTGGGTACGGCCTGCCCCCAGACGCGGGATGGAACGCAGCAGGGCCTGGGTGTAAGGATGTTTGGGATCATGGAACAGCGAATCGACGTCCGATTGTTCCACCACTTCGCCCAGGTACATCACCACAATTTCCCGGCAGGTTTCGGCAACCACCCCCAGATCGTGGGTGATCAGCATGACCGCCATTCCCATCTGATTCTGCAAACCCTTCATCAATTCGAGGATCTGCGCCTGGGTGGTGACGTCGAGCGCCGTCGTCGGCTCGTCCGCGATCAGCAGCAGCGGGTTACACGACAGCGCCATAGCGATCATCGCGCGCTGGCGCATCCCACCGCTGAGCTGGAATGTATACGCATCAATGCGGGTTTCTGGCTTGGGGATGCCGACCAGCCGCAGAACTTCGATCGCGTGGTTGCGAGCATCCTCTTTCGACATCTGGCGGTGCAGTTCGATCGCCTCGATGATCTGATTGCCGATGGTATGGACCGGACTCAGCGAGTTCATCGGCTCCTGAAAGATCATGGCAATCGAATCGCCGCGCACCATGCGCATCTCCATGCTGCCCGGCGAGAGCTTGGCGAGGTCGGTGATGCCGTCCGCGCCCCCCCGATTCAGCAGGATTTCGCCCTCGACAATGCGGCCCGGTTTGTCGATCAATTGCAGGATCGACATCGCCGTCACGCTCTTGCCGCAGCCGCTTTCGCCGACGATACCGATGGTGGTCCCGCGCCGGACGGTGAAGTCCACCCCATCGACTGCTTTGACCGTGCCTTCGTCCAGCATGAAGTACGTTCTGAGATTTTTGACTTCGAGTAAAATTTCTTGATTTTCCATCCAGAACCTCAACGTCTAGGCATAGGGATCAGCCGCATCGCGCAGGCCGGCCCCCAGGAAGTTTAGCGCCAGAACCGTCACCACGACGCCCAGGGCCGGGACCAGCAGCCAGGGGGCCGTCGCCACGCTACGCACGTTCTGGGCCTCTTGCAGCAGCACACCCCAACTGACGACCGGCGGGCGCAGGCCCAGGCCCAGAAAACTGAGCGCAGTTTCTGCCAGAATTGTGCCGGGGATCGACAGCGTGACCGAGGCGATGATGTGACTGTAGAAAGCGGGCAGCATGTGTTCGAACATGATCTTGCGCTGGCTGGCCCCATCCAGGCGAGCCGCCATGACGAAATCTTCCTCACGCAGCGTCAGGAAACGCCCGCGCACCACCCGCGCCAGGCCCGTCCAGCCGATAAACGACAGGATGATGGTGATGGCAAAATACACTTGCAGCGGCCCCCAGGTGACCGGCAGCGCCGCACCCAGACCCAACCACAACGGAATCGTCGGCAGCGAACGGATGAACTCGATCACGCGCTGGATAAAGTTATCGACCGCACCGCCGTAATAACCGGAGATGCCGCCCAGAATAATCCCCAGCACCAGACTGATCGTCACACCTACCACCCCAATCGACATCGAGATGCGCGTCCCGTGCGCCATGCGGCTGAGGACATCGCGCCCCAGGCGGTCAGCCCCCAGCAGGTACATCGGTTGGACGGGGTCTTTCGGGCCGATCAGATGAATATCCGACGGGAACAACCCCAGCACATTATATTCGTAACCATGCACGAACAGGCCTACCGGGATTTTCTGTTCCGGGTCAATGATGAAAGTTCGCCGCAGCGCAACCGGATCGACTTCGGACTTGTAACCGAAGACGTGTGGGTTAAACCCGGACTCGTCAAATAAGATCAACGTCTGCGGCGGCGCATAGGTATATTGGGTGCTGGTCCGGTCCGGCAGAATCGGCGCGAAGAATTCAGCGAAGACGGCCACCATGTAAATCATCAGCGTCACAAAAGCCGCAAACATCGCCAGGCGGTGCTTGCGGAATCGCCACCACATGAGCTTCCATTGAGAAGCCACGTAGACATTCGATTCTTTTTCGTCCGCAACACCCAGGCGTTGTGCCGGCATGACATGCTCGGAGCCAGTCGCGTCGGCCATTTTTTTGGGTAGTCCGCTGTCCATCTAATTCCTGCTCCTACTCATAGCGGATGCGCGGGTCAAGCCACGCCAGCACAATATCGGACACCAATGTGCCAAACATCGTCAGCACACTCAGCAGCAGAATAAACGCCCCGGCCAGATACATATCCTGCGATTGAAGCGCGCGCAGCAGCAGCGGGCCGGTCGTCGGCAGGCTGAGCACCACCGCGACGATGATCGAGCCAGAGACCAGACCCGGCAGCAGCCAGCCAGCGGTGCTGACAAATGGATTCAACGCCACACGGACCGGGTACTTCAGAATAACCTTCCATTCGGGCAGCCCCTTGGCACGCGCGGTGCGCACATACGGTTTGCGCAGTTCGTCTAGCAGGTTCGCGCGCATGACACGAATCAGGCTGGCCGTGCCTGAGGTACCCAGGATAATCATCGGAATCCAAAGGTGACTGACGAGATCGGTCACTTTTGCCATACTCCAGGGCGCATCGACGTACGCCGGTGAGAATAAGCCGCCGACGCTCTGATTGAAATATTTGAAAGAAATATACATCAGCACTAGCGCCAGCAGGAAATCGGGTATTGCCAGCCCCAGAAATCCAAAAAACGTGGCAACATAGTCTCCCAGCGAATACTGCCGCACCGCCGAAAAGATGCCGATCGGAAACGCGATGCACCAGGTAAAAATCAGCGTAGCAACCGAAAGGATGACCGTCAGCAGCATCCGATCCCACAACAGGCGTTCGACCGGTGTATTCCAATCGAAGGACTGGCCGAAGTCGCCTCGCAAAACAATGTTGCCAATCCATTTGAAGTACTGGACGTAAATCGGCTGATCCAGGCCAAAGCGCTGGTTGAGGGCCTCGATTACGTCGCGCTCTAC
>JAIOHO010000464.1 GCA_019912905.1 Anaerolineae bacterium | reverse complement strand
GATAAATGACATCCGGGTTCCTGATCGACTGCTTATTGCAACTGATTTGCAATTACTGTGAGTTTACGGCAGTCGAGCCGGGGGATTTAGTGACAACCCGCGCCGCGAATACGCGGAATGTCACTTTACCGGGGTGGTGATCTGGATTAACCAGGGGTAGTTCTGTCCACGCATTTAGTTAAATTAATGTTCGCGGAACAGGTAAACCAACTTAACTCAGATTAAAAATTGATCTGGTTCGATTCCGTCGGATTTTGATTCACGCGTAGACCTGCTCATGAGCTGAAGTCTGCTCTGCTCAGGACATAATCAAAACAAGCCTGCGCCTTTCCTCCGGCGGATTGCAGGATGGTCGTATCCAGTGAGAAACCAACTTTTTGAAATGCTTTTTGGCTGCGGAGATTGTAGTCGGCAATATCGCAGCCAAAGACATAATCTGCGCGTTCCTGCTCGAAAGCAAAACGGACCAGAAGTCGGATGGTCCGAGTGCCATAACCCTGACCCCACAGGCCCTTTTCACCAATCATCAAGTCGATGCGCCGACAGTCCGCGTGAGGGTATTTCTGCTGGATTCGTTCCAGGTTCATCTGCTGGAGCCAGCACTCGCCGACGGGTTGACCGATGGCTTCCATCACGAAGCAGAACCCGCTCTGAGATACGAAGCGGTAGATCGCCTGCATATCGTCCAGCGAGCGCGAGGTGATGTCGTCTCCTTCAGCATAATAGAGCACTTCGGGGTCGTTGTTCCACGCAAGCAGGATGTCCCAATCCGCTTCGGTCATGGGCCGCAGCGTGAGGTCGTGGTCGTGCAGCACATGAGTATGCGTTTGCAGGATCATCTGAGCTTACCCGTATAGCCTGAATCCCAGGCGCGATCCATCTCGACAGGATGGGACAGATCGCACCTGGGGCTGGCGAACTATCAAGCAACCACACCTAATTAGCGCACCGGCAGGCTGTTGATGCTCCCCTGCAAGCGTCCAACCCATGCGGCCACCCAGCCGCTGCGACCCTCGTAATTGACCAGCAGCCAGTTGTGATCGGCGCTGCGGGCGACGGCCTGCACGGTGGCGGTATACGGAATGACGGCCACCTCAGCGCTGTCCCGGCCCGGTGCGGCGCGCATCCGCAGGGTGTAATCGACGATGTAGTCGATCGAGGCTCCCGTTGCCACCGGCGCACCGGCACTGGCGGCCTGACCACCACCGCTGCCGCTCCCTGCGCCGACGTGGGTATACTGCGCCGAAACGTAGCCGGTCTGCCCATTGAAGTCGATGGCGTACCAGTTGCCCTGATCTTCGACCAGTGGGTAGGATTCGCCCGCGTTCATCGCGCCAATCCGCGGCTGGTCGATACCTGGCCCACGCCGCACGCGCAGGTTGGCGTCGGCAGTGACCATCGGTCGAGTCGCCGGAGCCGCCCCAGCCTGAATCGGCATGACACCGGGGATACCGTTCACAAAGGCGTCATCCCAATAGACGCCGTTGGGGTCGGTGGGGATGTCCTGGGTGGCGTACAGGAACAGCGTGACGACCCCGCCCTGCGCGGTGGTGCTGGCGCTGACCTGCGTCCAGCCGTTGCGGACGACTGCCCAACTCGACCAGACTACATTCGGGCCGAAGGGGTCTGTGCCGCCGGTGGGGTCGATCCCGGCCCGCACCTGCCCGCTCTTGCTGTTTTCGATGTAAGCCCAGGAACCGCCCTGCACCGGGCTGTTGGGCTGGACGGCCACCTGCTGATAGATGTAGGCGGTAAACGTCGCCCCACCGCGCGACATATGGAATGAGCGGTTACCCTGGATTTTGAACCCGGCGGTATGAGGAAAGCCATTAGGGTGCGCGTTGATCCAGGGGGCTGATCCCGGCGTGCGCACGATGCCGCCGCTCCAACCCGCCGGTACATGGAAGCGCGTGCCATCGGTCGGGTCGATGCTGATGACGTTGTAAGTTTCCCCTTCAAAGCCGGGGTCGATGAGCAGGTTGCTGGTCTGCGCGCGGGCCGTGCCGATGACCAGCAGGCTCAGCAGCAGCAGAAGGATGGATCGTGATAAGTATTTCATCGCCTAGCGTCTCTCCTTTTGACCTCACTATAGCAGCGGATCGACGAATTGATCAACGTCCGCATAGTAAACGCAGGGCAATCACGCTTCGATGTTGGGCAGTCTAATTCAATTTCTCTGCAATTCTTG
>JAIOHO010000463.1 GCA_019912905.1 Anaerolineae bacterium | reverse complement strand
TCGCTCAGCGACGCCAACCAGGTACGCACCGCCTCATTCAACATCACCGCCGGATTCGAAGGCGGCGGTTACGCCTCCTTCCAGAATCATGACGCCGGAATCGTCAGTTACGGACGGTTTCAGTTCACCCTGGCAGGCAGCGGCCTGTTCGCAGTCCTTCAGAGATACACCAGCCGCGCCCAAACCGCGACCGCCAGCGACCTGCGCAGTGTGTACCTTGAGCGCACGCGCAATCATGACCCCAACCTGCGCGAAGATACCCGGCTGCGGCAGCTCCTCCTCGACGCGGCTAACGACCCGATCATGCAGGCAGCGCAGGATGAAGCCGCAACTGAACTGTACTGGAACGTCGTCCAGCAGTTGAGCATCGTCCCGCGCAATATTCGCACGCCGCTCGGCCAGGCGCTGATCTTCGATATGGGCATCAACTTTGGCCCGCGTCACGGCTTTCTGGGCGCGGCAGAGCAGAAACTGGGCGTGCCCCCCAAAAGCCGCCTGGGAGAGAACGGCGCGCGCGAAGAAGATCTGATCACCGTGCTGGCCCAACTGCGCAAGGAATCCCATGACCGGCAGGCCGAACGCGATCATCTGCCCGGCTTGAAGGTGCGCGGCGATTTCTGGGTGAGCCTCATCCAGAAAGGTGATTGGCCGCTGCAAGGCGATCCCGATGGCACGCTTCTCGTCAAACCGGGAGTCCGGGTGAAGGTACGCAACTTTTAGAGGGTAGTCTGCATAGTGCTGTGCCATCGTCAGAGACCGGGTGATAAACGATTGTTATGAGTTCAGCGCTGATTATCCTATTCGCCCTCAAAACTCGCGGCGAATAGAAAGAAGGGACATCGCTGCCAGGGATCGGAACAGACGGAGTGCGGCACCTGCCCGGTACCCAGGTAAAGGAGTGATGCTTAACCCATCAATGCCTGGCGGATGCCGGTTTCGGCCCAGCCGCCGCGCTCTAGCAGACCGA
Source organism: Anaerolineae bacterium (assembly GCA_019912905.1). Lineage (GTDB taxonomy): Bacteria > Chloroflexota > Anaerolineae > Aggregatilineales > Phototrophicaceae. The sequence goes on along the minus strand of JAIOHO010000463.1, from coordinate 5,897 downwards.
AGCCGCCTTTGTAATCCCAGTTGGCCCATCCGATGCCCAGTTCATCGAACACCGACACCATGTCCCGATACCAGCGCAGGCGGATGTCCAGGGGCGTGGCCGCGATGACGCCGAACTCGCCGCAGTAAAGCGGGTGATGAGTCTGCTGCGCGATTTCCCAGGCGATGAGCATATCCTGTTTGATGACCTCGCGGTCGAAGGTGCGGTTGCGTTCGTTGGCATCGGCGTACAATGCAGCCAGCGCAGGCACATGCGATTCTGGGACCGGCTGCCCTGGATACTGGATCGGCCCAGTGTAATGGCGATAATCATTCCACGCGGCGGTGTAGTGGGTAATCAGCATGGGATCGTAGTAATGGAATGTCAGCAGCAGGTGCTCGTCTTTGGGGATGCGCAGATCAGGATAGGTGACGGTTTTGTTCCAGCGATTCGACCCCAGGACGATCGTGCGTTCGGGTTCCAGACCGCGCAAGGTCTGGAAGATCGTGCCCGATACGTGATTCCAGGATTGCGGGTCGCGCGCGACGGCTTCATTGAGCATTTCGTAGGCCACCTGATCGGTCGCCCGGCCTTTCAGAAACGCCGACAGATCGCGCCACCGATCCGCAAACTGGTCCAAAGCACCCGGATCACGATACAGCGCCGGTTCATCGGCATCGTTAAAATAATGCTGGCGCAGAATGTGCAGGTCCACAATGACGCGCAGTCCAGCGTGTTCCGCCCAATCAAGCGCGCGGTCCAGCAGTTCGAAGGCTTCCGGCTCACGGTCGCCCGCCACGGTCCACATCTGCTCTTCGTCGATCGGTATCCGCAGGTGATCGAAGCCCCAACCGGCAATGCGCTGGACATCCTCTTCCGTAAACCAGGCTCGACGCGCTTCCCCACGCGACTTGCTCTGGCTCAGCCAATGCGAAATATTCGTTCCTCGGTGTACCTCAAAAGCCATTAAGTTTTTGCCTTTCAATAATCGAAACCTGGATCGTTTTTACGCGTTACAACGGATTATTGTGTGTCATTTCCTCTCGGACCGAACGCACCTAATCGACACCTTCCACAAATTTGTTTACAAGTATAGCGAAAGTTGCTAGAATGGAAATGTTCATGGAACATGTTTCATATTCTTTTGACTAAAGTACGTGATTTAAGGAATTTTCTTTTGTCGAAACCGCCGTCACTTCGGGATGTGGCCGAACATGCGGGTGTCTCGCTGGGGACCGCCTCGCGAGCACTCAACAACAAGAACAATGTGCTGCCAGACACCCGGGCGCGTGTGCTCAAAGCCGCATCCGAACTGGGTTATAAGCTCCAGTTCCGCGTCCACTCCGCCGTCGCCAGCAAACTCAATACCATCGGGGTCATCATCAAGCGTGATCCTATCGAATATCACGGCATCGACCCCTTCAATTATGGTTTGCTGTGCGGCATCGAAGACGAATGCAAACGCCTGGGCATGAACATGATGTTCTCGACCATCCCGGTGGATGAATACAGTCATGCCGTCGGTTCATCGCCTATTCTGGCTGAAGCCGCGCTCGATGGTCTGGTCATCGTCGGGGCCATCCTCAGCGATAAAGCTCTCTGCGACCAGCTGCCTACCGACATCCCGATAGTCTTTGTGGATGCCTGTGCCTATCACGGTGAATTCGACTCCGTCCTGATCGACAATTTTGGGAGCGCTTATCAGATCGTCTCCCACCTCATCGAGCAGGGCCATACCACGATCGGGCTGATCGGAAGTTCCTCTAAGTCGGATGAGCATCCCAGCATTCAGGAGCGCCGCAGAGGTTATCTTCAGGCACTGGCCGATCATGGCATCGACCGCACCTACATCGAAGACAGCTCTCTGATGCGACAGGTCGCTTCGGCGGCGGCGCAGCTACTGCTGACCGAACATCCCGAAATCACGGCCCTGTTCGCCTGCAATGACCAGCTTGCAACCGACATTATTCCGCTGGCCCACAAACTCGGTCGCCCTGTACCTGAGAGCTTGTCCATTGTTGGATTCGATGATGTCGATATCGCCGCCAAGTCGATGCCTCCCCTGACCACCATGCATGTGGATCGAGAGTTAATGGGCGCGCTGGCCGTGCGGCGTTTATATGACCGCGCGACTTATCTGGACAGCGTGCCGGTGAAAGTCCTGGTGGGCACCCGATTGGTCATGCGCCAGTCGGTGAGTGCACCTGTACGGACGGCCACGTCGATGTCGCGGGTGGACGGCAAGTCTCGTCGGAATTCGTGAGAACCGGTGCCACCGGCGGAAGCCGTCACTGCTGCATAAAGCTGCACAAATGGAAAGGAGGTCGATCGTCGGGAACACGGAATAGATACCGATCCGGTTGGAGAAACTCATCCAACTCCCGCTGTACTCAAATATGATTCGCGGTTTCGGAAACTCAATCACTCGGTAATTGATTGGAGCGTACCCCATGAAAAAGATGTTCTTTCTAATGCTGCTGGCTTTATTGGTCGTCCTGGTCGCACCGACCACTGCGGCCCAAGACATGATGTATCACGAATCGCCCATGCTGACCGCGCGGGTGGATGCGGGTGAGCTTCCTGCCCTGGCAGACCGTCTGCCCGCGAACCCGGCAGTCGTGACCCCCCTCAACGAAATGGGTCAGTACGGTGACTCGCTGCGCGTCGGTTTTACCGGCAATAACCCCGGCTGGGGCGGCCTGTGGTTCATGACCGGCTGGGAAAATCTGGTCATCTGGAAACCGGATTTCTCCGGCGTGGTCCCCAACATCGCGGAAAGCTGGGACGTCAGCGATGATGTTCGCGAATACACCTTCCACCTGCGCGAGGGTATGAAGTGGTCCGACGGCGAACCCTTCACTGCCGACGACATCATGTTTTATATCGAAGACGTCGTGTTTAATCCCGAGGTTAACGTGGCGGGGCCGTCGGCAGACTGGTTGCCCCAGGATGGCGCGGCAGATTTCAAAGCCGAGAAGCTGAACGACTACACTGTCAAATTCAGCTTCGCCAATCCTTACGGCACCTTCCTATACAACCTGGCAACCTGGAGTGGCCGTCACGTCACCTTCTTCCCCAAACACTACCTGATGCAGTTCCACGCCAAGTACAACCCGGACGTCGATGCGCTGGTCGCCCAGGAAGAAGGTGTGGAAAACTGGGTCGGCCTGTTCAATAAAAAAGCCTCTGGCCCCACGGACGATACCCAGGGCTTCTACAGCGAACCGGAACGCCCCCTGCTCTACCCCTGGATCATCACCCAGCCGCTGGGAGCCGGGACGACCATCACCCTGGAACGCAACCCCTATTACTGGAAGGTCGATCCGGAAGGCAATCAGCTACCCTATATCGACCAGGTTGTAGGCACCTCCTACCAGGACGCCGAAAGCCGCACTTTCGCCATGCTGAACGGCGACGTGGATTATGTCAAGGACGCTGGTTCGGATAACCGTGTGGTGTACTTCGAAGCGGTCGAAAATGGCGCGCCGATCAAAATCTCTACCAACGTGTTCAGCGACGGCGGCACGACCAACAGCATTCACTTCAACCGCACGGTAGAAGACCCGATCAAAGCCGAAGTATTCGGCAACAAGGATTTCCGCATCGGCATGTCCTATGCTATCAACCGTCCGGAAATCATCGAAATCGTGCATTTCGGTCAGGGCACCCCGTCGCAGGCCGCCCCGCTGGAAAGCTCACCGCTGTATAACGAGCAGCTGGCGACCCAGTACATCGAGTACGACGTCGATAAGGCCAACGAATACCTGGACAAAGTGCTGCCCGACAAGGATGCAGAAGGTTTCCGCCTGGGGCCGGATGGCAACCGTTTCACCATCGTCTTCTCCGTCTCCAATGACCTGGGTTACGGCACCAACTGGGTCCAGATTGCTGAACTGCTGATCGGCTACTGGAAAGCTGTTGGCGTGGATGTAACCCTGAACTCCATGCCCGATACGCAGTTCGTGGAGAATAAAAAAGCCAACACCATCGAGGCCACCATGTACACGGGTGAAGGCGGCGCCGGGATCACGGCCATCCTCGACCCGCGCTACTACGTGCCGTTTGACTACTTCGGGTTGTTCGGCAATGGCTGGTTTGCGTGGCGCAACAACACCACCGATTCGGTTCAGGTCGAACCGCCGGACGACATGAAGGCCCTGCGCGAAGTCTACGAGAAGGTGCTCCAACTGCCCTCACAAGAAGAGCAGATCGAGCAGATGAAACTCGTCCTCCAGGATGCCGCCGATGAATTCTGGGTTCTGGGCATCTCCCGCCCGGGTCCCGAATACCAGCCGTATCACGAACGCCTGGGCAACTTCCAGGAAGGTGAATGGATCAAGGGCTGGATCGAAGGCGTCGAAAAGCTCACCTATCCAGAACAGTGGTATATTAAGCAATAATACCCAAACATAAGATGTACCCCGACTGCGAGTCGGGGTACATCGCTTTGCACCCGCACTGCGCGCTTTCGTGCTCCGTCCCTTTCGCTGCCGAACCTACCGAAAGCCTCCGCTGTGCAGGCGGTCGTGCAATGCAGTTCATCACGTTCTTGTCATAAAGATGCTTTTTGAGGAGCAGGTCGATGAGGCAGTACATCATGCGCCGGGCAATCTACATGCTGCTGACCGTCTGGATTATTTCGCTCGTTTCGTTTACCGTGATTCAGCTGCCTCCAGGCGATTATGTCACCAGCATGGTTTCACAAATGCTGGGCGGTGGTGCCAGCAATATCCCCCCGGATTTTGAGGAACAACTGCGCGCCCAGTACGGTCTGGATCAGCCAATTTATGTGCAGTATTTTAAGTGGATTCGGAACATCGTGCTGCATGGTGATTTTGGATATTCCTTTATTTACAAAGAAGACGCGTCCTTTTTGATTTCCGAGCGCCTGCCCATGACGCTGGCAATCTCCGCCAGTTCGGTGCTGTTCATCTGGGTCGTCGCGCTGCCCATCGGTATCTTCTCGGCGGTGCGCAAATACTCCCTGGCAGATTATCTGTTCACATTCATCGGCTTCATCGGCCTGGCGGTGCCGAATTTCCTGCTGGCGCTTGTCCTGATGTATTTAAGTTATCGTTATGGCGGGCAGGCGATGATTGGCCTGTTCTCCAGCGAGTATGCCAGTGCGCCCTGGAGCATCGGTAAATTTTTCGATCTGCTCAAACACATGTGGATTCCGGTCGTCATCATCGGCACCGCTGGCACCGCCGGGTTGATCCGCACCATGCGCGCCAACCTGCTCGATGAACTCAACAAGCCGTATGTCGATACCGCCCGCGCCAAGGGCCTGCGCGAGCGCACGCTGCTGTGGAAATACCCGGTGCGCCATGCCCTCAACCCCTTCGTCGCCACCATCGGCTGGGTGCTGCCGGGGCTGATTGCGGGCGAAGTGATCGTCTCGATTGTGCTTAATCTACCGACTTCCGGGCCAATTATTCTCGAATCGCTGATGGCCCAGGACATGTACGTGGCATCAGGATTTATCCTGGTCCTGAGCGTGCTGACCGTAATCGGAACTTTCCTGTCTGATCTCGCGCTGGCGTGGCTCGACCCACGCATCCGCCTGTCGTGATGTGATCGTAAGGCATTTTATGACGGAGTAAATTTATGGAATCCATCGATGTAATTGGTCAGGATGCGGTCAGGGCCGGGGTGCTTCCCGAGATTGAGGCAGAAGATATTCAATTAGAAGTCGCCACGCAGTGGCGCTTGATGTGGTGGAAGTTCCGCAAGCATCATCTGGCGATGCTCGGCGCGACAGTCGTCATCGCCTATTATTTTGTGGCGATCTTTGCCGAGTTTTTTGCCCCCACCCTCTCGACCACCTACCTTCAGGATTATGTCTATGCCCCGCCCCAGCCGATTCAGTTGTTTCGCGATGGACGTTTTGACCCGTATGTCAACGGTTATGGTTTCGA
>JAIOHO010000462.1 GCA_019912905.1 Anaerolineae bacterium | reverse complement strand
CTAATTCCCCCAAGAAACTTTCAGGCAATCCCAACGCCTTACCCACATCGCGCACCGCCGAACGACGATGATAGGTCACGAACGTGCAGGCCATCGCCGCATATTCTCTGCTGTAGCGAGAATAGACATACTGAATAACCTCTTCCCGCCGCGCTGCATCAAAATCCAAATCACAGTCTGGTGCAACTTGCCGTTCTTCCGAAAGGAAGCGTTCAAACACCAGATTGAAGCGCAGCGGGTCTACTGGCGAAATGTAAAGTAGAAAGGCAACTAGGGAATTCGCGGCACTGCCTCGGCCCTGACAACGAATCCCATTTTCACGGGCAAAACGAACCACATCCCAGACAATGAGGAAATAATTGGCGAGGTTCGCCCGATCAATGACAGAGAGTTCATAGTCAAGTTGGCGCTGTACACGCTCAGACGGTTCGCAGTAGTGTTCCTGTATTCCTTGTTCGCACAATATCCGTAGATAACCCACAGCAGAAAGGCCAGGCGGTGTCGGAAAGGCCGGTAAATCCTGCAAACCGTATTCCGGCTCAAATTGGCACTGCTCAGCGATCACCAGCGTATTTGCCAGGGCATGAGGTGGAAACAGCACAGTCATTTCCGTACCAGACTTCAAGTAATAATGGTGGTTTGGGCGGCGCAAATGCCGTGCTTCCAGCAGGGGTGTATTAGCTCTGATACTGACCATGACATCTTGCAGGCGCTGTTGGTCAGGCGTGGCATAATGAACGTTGTTGGTAGCAACAATGCCAACACCCAAGCGGTCGGCCAGGTTGATTAGGTCAGCAGTCAGGTATTTGTCTTCGGGCAGATGATGGTGCTGAAGTTCAATCCAGAAACGCTCTCGCCCGAACAGGCTTAAGTATTCCCATGTAGCTTGTACCGCCGCTTCGTAGTCGTGTACCAGCATTGCCTTAGCCACACGGCCTCGGCGACAACCAGACAGAGCGATCAGCCCGTCCGTATGGCCGGGCAATAAGTGAGCAGGGAGATTCGCGTTGCCCTTTTTCTCACAACGCCTTGCTTCCGAAATCAGCCAGCAGAGATTATGCCAGCCGGTCGCGTTGGCGGCCAGCAGCGTTAGATGATGCTGGTCTACCGTTAATTCAGCCCCGTAGATGGCCTTTATACCGTGCTTGCGCGCTGCTTCCCGCAAAGACACCGCACCATATACATTGTCATGATCGACCATGCCCAGGGCGGAAATACCCAGCGCCGCCGCATGTGCCGCCAGTTCATCCGGCGAAGATGTGCCATCAAGCAGGCTGTACTCACTGTGAGCATGGAGTTCCGCATACTCAATCATAGAGTCTTTGGATGAACCATGTGTCTGTGAGGCAATTGCGGAACAGGTCGAGTGCTAAATCAGAAGTGGTAATCACGAAAAAGTATTCCCGCACAATACCTTCTGCCCACTGATCCACTTCCCAATGATTATCAATGCGATATACGACATGCCGCCGATGCAGCCAGATAAAACTTAAAGGCTCACGTGTGGCGGTCAGCGCTACATCCTCAATTAGCATACCCCATTCACATAAGCGGCTCATGCGCCCCCTGCCCGTTCCAAAATGAAACACTGTTCAGGGATATAGCTGGAGTGAGGCTGAGGTTTAACGGTGTAAAAGTCGGACGTGCGATAGCGCGGTTGCAGCCGGTTCGCTACGGTGTCGATACTGGATTGGTCAGCAAAAAGCTTTCCAAAGAAATCCAACTGGTATGGCGCGGGTTCGTGCAAATCGCTCAACACCACTTCCAGCCCTACCACCGGCCCGGCAATCACGGCATCTTTCAACAGACGTAGCAGTTCCGTTGAGAGGGAGAAGACCGTCATCACGTCTTCGCGTGGCTCGTGGTGTAATTCCAGGGTCTGCCGGTTATCTAGGTGGATCAGCAGGTTGAGTTGCCCCGACGCCAGATTTTTTCTTTTCAAGCGTTCGGCGAGGGTTTGGGCGGCAGTATACAAAGCACGTTCAAGTATCTGCCGATCTTCTACCCCCGGCTCAAATGATTGCGTCCAGCCTTCCACAAGGCGCGCTATGTATGCAGCTACCGGGCGCGGATCATTGCCGTGCGCCCGCTCGTACAGTTGTTGCCCCACCGTCCCGAAATGTTCATTCACAGCGGCATTCGGCAGTGCTGCGAACTGGCCGAGTGTATGCAGGCCCAAAATACGAAACTGATACACCAGCGTCGGGCCGACGGCGAGGCGCGACAATGGGAATGGAGCCAAAAAAGCCGCTTCTTTGCCCGGCGTAACTGACTGTATCTGGCCGAGGTCGGCGGTCACTGCTGCAACCTGGGCGGTGAATTTATTGGCGGCAAGTCCAATTGCCGTCGCGTAAACTGTATTGTTGCCCAGATCATCGCAGAGGGCTTGCGCCTGCTTGACCGCTTCCGGTAAGGGAATGTTGCGTAGGTCGGCCCAGAGCATCGCACTGTGGTCTTGGCTGATTTCCAAACGATCAGTAAAGCGCGAACACCTCACGAGTAGATCATCGGCGGCCTGCTGCAACCGGGAATAAATGACCGGCAATATAGCGGCATCTGGGCAGAGTGCCCGCGCCCGCGTAAGGCTCATACCCGGTGTGACTCCGACGGCTCTTGCTTTCACTGAAGCCGCATACACAAGAGGCCTTTTGCGCTTCTCGGCAGAAAGCATCAGCGGCTGCGTGCTGGTGCTTGGCTCAGAGGCGCGCGCAACGGTAATAGCAAATTCAGGCAGAAAAACGCAGGCGATCATAGGCTCGGATTTTCATTTAGGACATCAAAAACAGGTCGCGCACCTGCCGGACGAAATTTATCTTTGAGTATATGAGCCTCTATCTGAAGGCCAGGGGGATAGCTGTCAATCACCTTGTGGCATGTGCAGCGCAGCCGCAGCACCGCAAAATGGTCAGGTATGTACGGCAGGTCAGCAGGCAGCAGTAGAATCACTGTCCATGTTGAATGCGGTAGCAAGCCACTTATCCGGTTGAGGGTGAGTTCTAGCGCAGCTAACGCTTCCTTGTCTAGTCCATCCGGGACAGCGGCATCTAGAACCGCACACCCAGCTACCGCAATGTCGAGTACATCTCGCAGTATCGAGAGCGAGGCCATCCAATCCACAGGCCGAACGAGCAGCAATAAATCGAGGTCAACCCCACGCAATTGCGCCGATTGTGGGTCAAAAGTACGGGATGGGTCAATGACCACACCGATCAGTTCCTGCGCTTGTGCCTGAGCAACCAGGGTATGCGCCAGACTGGTAATGCCTGATGTGCCGGAACCTATAAAGGTAGTCAGTTGATGTTGCGGAACCCCTTTGGCTCCCAACGCCATGTCCAGCGGTGGAAAGCCTGTTGAGATAGCATCGGAAAACGGGTTGAGCGCGCCAAGCGGAACTATCGCATCATTCCCCCACCGCCGATGAATCGCCGTCATCAGTTGATCGAAAGACCGCAGTGTCGAGAGTGCCATCAGTTTGTTTTTCGTAATGCACCTAATCCGAACATATATTCTAGAGACATTTCAAAAAAAAGGTGGTTCTACACCTTCTAATTCGGTACGAACTTGGGAAGAATTTCGTTAGAACAGGTGAGCTACTGAATTTTAGGGGGTATTTGGTGACTCCATAGCCCATTGTGCGGCTAAGACTTCCGCCTGTTCTAGCACAAGTTCGGTAGCAGCTTCCTGCAAGTCAGGCGGATAACCAAATTCGCGCAATAACCGTTTCACCAGCACACGAATCTTAGCTCTGGCCCCTTGCTTGACGGTCCAGTCGATAGTCACATTAGCACGTACTGCTTCGACCAGCTTGAGGGCAATCACTGCAAGTTGCTTATCGCCCATAACCTCGACAGCACTGTTGTTTTGGGCCAGAGCATCATAAAAAGCGACTTCATCATCTGTCAGGCCCAATTGTTCGCCCCGGTTCTGGGCATCTCGCATATCTTTCGCCATACCAATCAACTCATTGATGACTTCTGCCTTGTCAATCATGAGATTTTGATAGCGGCGGATCGTCTGCTCCAGCAGATCGGCGAAAGACCGGGCTTGGATGGCGTTCTTGCCCGAGCGGGCGCGGATCTCGTCTTCCAATAATTTGCGCAGCAGTTCCAGGGCGACATTCTTTTGGGGCAGGTGGCGCACATCTTCCAGGAACTCATCGGATAGGATGGAGATGTCCGGCTTTTTGAGGCCCGCGACGGAAAAGATGTCGATGACTTCATCGGAAACGATCGCTTCAGACACCAACTGCTTGACGGCGGAATCAAGGTCTTCCTGGGGCTGACCGCCGCTTGTGGAAATCTTGGTGATGGCTGAGCGGACCGCCTGGAAGAAGGCGACCTCGTCCCGAATATCCAGGGTCTCATCGGCGGGCACCGCCAGCGCAAAGGATTTGGACAGCTTGCTGACGGCGTCCAGATAGCGGCGTTTCCCGTCGCGCTGATCCAGAATATGCTCCATCGCTCGGCGAATGACCGCCAGGCGCTGCGACGGCTCGCCGGTGAAAAAGCTGCTGTAATCTAAGTGATGGAACATCCCCTGAACGATGCTGTATTGGTCCAGCATCACGCCAATCACCTGGTCGATGGCTTCAGCCGGGAGGCCTTGACCGCCTTCCTGGGTGTATACATCCACTGCCTGTTGGAGATCCACGGCAATCCCCAGGTAATCGACCACCAGGCCGCCCGCCTTGTCTTTGAAGACCCGGTTGACCCGAGCGATGGCCTGCATGAGGTTGTGTCCACGCATGGGCTTATCCACATACATGGTATTCAGGACCGGCGCGTCGAACCCGGTGAGCCACAT
>JAIOHO010000461.1 GCA_019912905.1 Anaerolineae bacterium | reverse complement strand
GCCCCAGCACAGCCCCCACGCCCGCAGCCAGCAGCGCCCCGCTGTGGCCGCCTGCACCCAGCGTGTCGTCAATCAGCCGTTCGGCTGGCAGCAGCGCTTCCAGCACGGGCTGGAGCAGCACCGGGACGTGCGCAGTTTGTTCGGTCATATTCCACTCTCAAACAGCCAATTAAACACAAAGGCGCAGAAGCGCAAAGCAGAATCAGGACTGCCCGCTGCTTCCTTTGTCGCCGGGCATCTTTGCGTGATTTCTTTAGATTCCAAGTTCCATCAGATGGGGTGATTCGGCCAGGGTGTGGGGCACATCATCGAGCGTGGCTCGCCAGCCGGACGGTTCCCACAATTCGAGAAAGGTTTCCATCCCCGCAATCAACACTTCATCGCTGAGTTCCGCATAATCGCGCAGATAACCGGGCACGAGCACACGGCCCTGACGGTCGAGGGTGAGTTCTACCGCGCCGGAAAACAGCAGCCGCCGCAGCGCCCGCGCCGTCGGGTGAGTCATGGGCATCTGGTTGAGGCGATCCGTCACCGCCTGCCATGCGTCTTCGGGATAAATCACGAGGTTGCGGTCAAGCCCGCGCGTCAGAATCGCGCCTTGGGTGAGTTGGGGCCGGAATCTCGCGGGGATGATTAATCGTCCTTTGTCGTCCAAGTGATGAGAGTACTCGCCCCAGAACATGCGCCGCTCCCCCTACTGCTTGATGGGGGGATTGTACCACATTATCCCGCATGAGGCGGTTAAGAATCCCACACCCTAGTACCAGATTCCCGTGCTATGGCCCTTTCGTCTCACCGCCGCCGCGTTATGGATTCAGCGTCCCCGTCACCTGAAACGCGGTCGCCTGCGGGTCGGCGGGCGGCAGTAGATCGACGCGGAAGACCCCTATCGTGTACTGCCCGGCTGAAGGTAACGTCAGGCGCGTGGACAGGGTATCACCGGTAATCAGGCCGCCGTAGGAGACGACTTCGCTGCTGCTCGACAGCACCACCAGCCCCAGATTCAGATTGCCCGACAGACGATTGAGGCTGAGGTCGAGCACGTCCCCGGCACTGGCGTCGATTTGAAAGCCGAGAATCTCCCCGCCAGTGGGCGTAATCGCACCGGCCATCGGTGTAGCCGGAATCAGCGGCAGTTTCACCGCATTAGCGAAATCGACCGGAGCCAGGCCGGGGAAGCCGACACCGGAAAATGATGGAGCAGAAGTGACACCGGACGAAGCACCGCTGATGGAGCCTCGACTTGCAGGAATGGCATCACCGGGTTCGATTACGGTGCCATTCCGCAAAGTACAGCCAATGAAGAGGGTGTAAACTCCGATGCCGCCACTATTGCACCCAGAAGTGCAGGGTTGACCATAGCCGATTGCAATGGACGAATTGTGTGCTGTTACACGATAATTGCCTCTGGCGGATAGGACTCCTGATCTCGCGATTGGTGCATTAGATGGGAATGCGTAGACGGCACCCTCGCTTACGGCTACCAGTGCATCATTGGGAGCATAAACCCCCACTGTGAATCTCAGAGTGTCGCCCAACGGCGACCCACTGACGGTAATTACATCTCCGGCCGACATCAGAATACTGTAATGACGAGGCTGGAAGTCTTCTGTGAATTCACCTTCGATTATCGTTCCACATTCAACCGGGGTTTCACCTTGCGCTTGGACAACCTGTAGTCCGAACACAGTAAACAAACAGACGAGGAGTGTTCTGTGTAGCATGGTTTTCTCCAACCTATTTCGGACACAACGCAGAAGGTTCGACTAGATCTGTAGCAATCCAGCCCGTATTGCCGTCGTATTCTATCTGATACCAAATTATCCCATCGTTATTTAGCGATTCAAGAATCTGCACAGATAAACCCTGCTGTACAGGTGTCTTATTAGGCGCATCCTTTAGCGGACTTACTTTGACTTGATTCATTGCCCCACTCCGGAAGATGATCGTCCCCGCGCATGGATACCCTGTTGCGGATGCGACCGTGACCACCACATTAGCCTGCTGCGTGACCGGCCAGTTCAGCGGACATGAATCCTGCGGCCCGCATACCCCAATCAATTGATCGTCCCGATAGACGAGGATGGTGCGAAACAAGCCGGTGCTGCGGTCGCGCCAGAACATATCCGCCGACGCGATCTCCTGCGGCAGCAGCAGCGCCGCGCTCTGACAGGCTTGCGGGACAGGGCGCGTCCCGCCGCTGCGCACGATACGAAAGCAAACCGCCCCCAGCGAGGAAACATTGGCGAACGGCATACCGAGAAAGCTAGCAAAATCCCGATCCAACCGCAGAGAAGTCGTGCTGCCATCCGTCAGGGTCACCCGATACTCGAATCCAACCAGCGAGACCGCCTGTCCGGTTTGTGGCACATACAGGGTAAAGCTGTCCTCGTCGCGGAAGATCGTCAGGGTGATCGTATCTCCAGAAGCAGATACGGGCGTGTCAATGACCACAGGAGAAGGAACCGGAGTCGGAGGTATGGGGGTGTCGGTCGCCTCAGCGCTGACCATGCGGAAAGTCAGCGGCTCGCTGGTACGGTTCCCCAGGCGGCAGGTGACGCTGACCGTCACCCCCGGATCATAATTCGCCTGAAACAGGATCAGACCGGACGTTTGATCGAATCCGAAGATGCGTCCGACAGAGGGGGTGAACAGGCAGGTCGCACCCGGCTCCGTGCGCACAGCCACCTGCTGGCCCGGCTCAACGGCCAGCGGCTCGATCTGAACTTCCAGCGCGTCTTGCGGCGGAGTCGTGGGCGTCAGGGTGGGCACGACAGCCGTCTGAGTCTGCGCAGCGATTTGCGTGTTCGTGGTCAGCAGCAGGGCGCTTTCTGTGCCCTGGGCATCGACCGTGCGCTGCATGACCGCAGTCGATGTGCTGTCCACTATCTGAGCGGCTGCCATAGTGGTACGGACTGTCTCAGTCTGCAAGGTTTGATGATCAGCCGTGCCAGTCAGGTCGGGTGTCGCGGTATAGAGGCCAAGCTTGTAAAAGGCATCATTGCGCCACTCTTCGGAAAAGAGCGCCAAAAACGCCAGCAGTACAGTCAGCAAGACCAGCGTCACACCACCCACGCGTCCTGCGCTGATGGAACGAGACCCGTGCTGAGGCGGTGGTGCAGGGTGTTGTACCCTGTCAACTTGACCCTCAGCCCGTAATGATGCCTCCTCAGGCGGTTCCACCGGTTTTGCCGGGGCATCCAGAGATCGCAGATACTCGATGAGCTGGGCCATATCCCGATGATAGTCAGGATCATTACGGATGGTCGTGGCATTCCGAAAGGCTAACTCGCGCAGCGTCTGGGGAAGATCGTCCGCGCGAGGCATCCTGGCTCCACCTACCAGAAGCGGAATGACCTGAGCCTCCTGCCGCTGAAGGCCCGTCTCGACCTCCAGGCGGACCCAGTCACCCGGATCGTCAAGCCGCCTCTGGCCGTCATCATTCGTGACCGTCAGCCAACCGGGTCCAATCAGCACCAGAATGACATCATGTTGCGCCACAGCCGATCGCAGTTCACCTCGAAAGTCTCTGCCGGGTCGGATGTCATACACATCCTTGAAGATCGCGTCACTGCCAAACGCACTGACCAGACTGTCGTAGATACGTCCGGCATAGGCTTCTGTGTCGCTGCGGCGGTAGGAGATAAATATGCGGGGCATAAGCGCCTCGATCCTGCTGTGAGAAACACGGGCCACATTCATATTAGCTGAAATCGGTTGGATGGGCGAAAAGACGCGGGTCATGCCGAATGTCGGGTATAATGATGGGGCAGAGCAGGTTGGAGCACTTACATGGCAACAGCGAAGCTGGTTCCTTCATACGAACGTTTTCTAGATCGCGTGGTCGAAACTATGACACCAGAAGAAATTCTGGCGTTTCGGGTATCCGACGAAGAACAGCAGCGTGCTGACGACTTACTTGATCGAAACAATGAGGGTGAACTCACGACTGAGGAAAAGGCAGAACTAGAGCAGATGCTTCAGTTTGAGGAACTCATGACGCTGCTCAAAATACGCGCTGCCCATACGCTTCAACAGTCATGAGCCGGGTCTCGACGCCTGTACGAAACCGGGTACGCCAGCGCGCCCAACACCGCTGCGAGTACTGCCATTTGCCCGATGCCTTCAGCAGCTACGGGTTTCATGTCGATCACATCATTCCTGTAATTCGACATGGGGGTTCGGATCAGCTTGAGAATCTGGCCTGGGCGTGTTTCAGGTGTAATACCACGAAAGCCGGTGACATCGCGTCTTATGATGACGATACGGATCAGCTGACGCCTTTGTATAATCCGCGAACCCAAACCTGGAGCGAACATTTCGAGATGGACGGTCCCTGGATTATGGGCCTCACGCCTGTTGGACGCGTGACTGTCCGTATCTTGGAAATGAACGCTGAGAAACAGGTAAACGCCCGACAACTCCTCATGGATACGAACCGCTGGTAGCCCCTCGCATCTGCGCCTCAAGCTGTGTAAAATAGAACGCACGTCCGAAACCAAAAACTAATACAAGCGGTATGAACTACACACCTTCTGAGCATATCCAGACGATTTTGACGAACCTGCCGCAGAAACCCGGCGTCTATCTGATGAAGGACCGGCGGGGCACGGTGATTTATGTCGGCAAGGCCAAACGGCTGCGCAACCGCGTCCGCAGCTACTTCACCAACAGCAACCAGCTCAGCGAAAAAACGCTGCGGATGCGCGAACACATCGTCGATATTGACTACGTGGTCGAGCGCAACGAAGTCAAGGCGCTGATCCTCGAAGAAAACCTGATCAAGCGCTATATGCCGCAGTACAACATCCTGCTCAAGGACGACAAACGCTACCCGTACATCAAGATCAACTGGCAGGACGATTTCCCGAAGGTGGAAACGACCCGCCGCGTCGTGCAGGATGGCAGCAAATACTTCGGGCCGTATGTGGCGATGTGGGCGGTCCAGGATACGCTGCAAACGCTGCGCAAAGCCTTCCCCTACCTGACGTGCAGCCGCGAGATCAACGGCCAGGACGAACGCGCCTGCCTGTTCTTTGACATCAAGCTGTGCAACGCGCCCTGCATCGGAGCCGTCAACCGCGAGCAGTACCGGGCGATGATCGAAGAACTGATGGCCGTGCTCAGCGGACGCTCGGAAGGGGTCATCAAGCGGCTGGAAAAGGATATGGCCGCAGCCGCCGAAGCGTTGAACTTCGAGATGGCCGCCTCGATCCGCGACCAGATTCGCGCCATCGACATGATCACGCAGAAGAATCGCGCGGTAGGCCGCCAGTTCACCGATCACGACGTCGTCGCTCTGGCGCGCGATCATCATGAAGCCGTCGTCCAGATTCTGTTTATCCGCAACGGCATCCTCATCGGCAGCAGTTCGCATGTGCTCGATGGCACCGAGGACGAAAGCGACGAGGAAGTGATCGAATCGTTCGTCAAGAGCTTCTACTCGGACGCGCCCGAAATTCCACGCGACCTGATTCTGCCGCAAAATGTCGAGGAGGCGCGCATCATCGAGCAGTGGCTGGGCGATAAACGCGGCGGCAGCAAGGTCAGCATCACGGTTCCGCAGCGCGGCCAGAAGCGCGATCTGGTCAAGATGGCCCAGGACAACGCCGCCGAAGCGCTGCGCATGATGCGGGCGCAGTGGGAAGCGGACACCACCAAACAGGAGCAGGCGCTGGGGGAATTACGCGAAGCGCTCAGGCTGCCGACCGTCCCCAACCGCATCGAATGTTACGACATCAGCACGACCCAGGGTACGGCCATCGTCGCCAGCCGGGTCGTGTTTGTCCAGGGCACCCCCAAAAAAGGCGAGTACCGCCGCTTCAACATCCGCACAGTCAGTCACAGCGGCTCGGATGATTACCAGTCGATGCGCGAGGCGCTGACGCGGCGCTTCAACCGCTACCTGCGCACGCTGGAAGATCCGGCTCAGATTGCTCCTGGCGGCGAGGACCATGACGAAACCTGGCGGCTGCTGCCGGACCTGATGATCATCGACGGCGGCAAAGGCCAGTTGGGGATCGCGGTCGAAGTCCTCAAGGAGTTCGATCTGTACGGTAAAGTGCCGGTCGTCGGGCTGGCGAAACGCTTCGAGGAAATCTACTTCCCCGAAAATCCTGATCCGCTGCTGCTGGCACGCAACGGGCAGGCCCTGTTTCTCGTCCAGCGCATCCGCGACGAAGCCCACCGCTTCGCCATTACCGCCCATCGCAACCAGCGCCGCAAGCTGGGTATGGCGAGCCGCCTGGAAACCATCCCCGGCATCGGCCCGGCCAAACGGAAGGCCCTGCTCAAAGCCTTCGACAATTCGATTGACGCCATCAAAGCCGCCAGCGTCGAGGAACTCAGCGCCGTCAAAGGCATCACGACCGACCTGGCCGAGATCATCAAAGCGGAACTGGCGAGTTAGCGACTATTTCTGGGCCATCCTTTAATACCGAGACGCTCGATGGTTGTGAAGGCCAATATGATCTGCGCCCTGCATAGGCCAGCTTCCCCATTGGCAGATCATCCAGTTGTGGGATGAGAAACCCGCCTGCTCTGTCTACAATGTCCTTCATGCAGATCACGGTCCGCACCAAAGGATGAAATCATGAGTCACGAAAACGAACATATCGGTTACGCGCACGATCACCTGGGGGCGATCGCACAGTGGATGCCGGTGTTCGATGCTGACAATGTCGAAATCGGCGTGTTGCAGGCGATCAGATCAATTATGTGAACGAAGGCGTCGTCCAGCTTAACGTCGCGCGCCATGAACTCCTGAAGGTCTGATCCGCAAACTCTGTCAGACCGGGCCTCGAATCACCGACCAGAATTCTGATTCCAGAAGCCACGACCGCCCCAGGGTCGCGCGCCTCATCCAGCGTCCAACCGCGCAAGAGCGCCTCGACAGGACCCAGGGGGAAAATCCTCCTATTCCGGGGGCATGGTTCTTGTTTTTTGCAGGAGACTCTCTATACTCGATGTAATTGAAAAAGGCTGTTTTTTTTATATGCCTCATTTGCCTCGCCGGTAACAGTCATGCGTCGCACGCGCGGTCAGCAGCCTTGTAGCATCAGGGAGGCTCGTATGTACCACACCATCGAGATGTTAGTCGTCGATGACAACCCCGGTGATGTTCGTTTGTGCCAGGAATTCTTTCGAGCGAACAAATTCTCCAATCAGGTCAACTATGTCCCCAACCCTGAACACATGCTGCGCTATTTGCAGCGCGACACGCCTTACCAGCAGGTTCCCTCACCCGATGTCATTCTGTTAAGCATTCGCCCGTTTTTGATGGATGGCCTGCAATATCTGAGTGACCTCAAACAGCAGGTGCTATCCCGCAACATCCTTCTGCTGGGTCTGACCGCCGCCGAAGGAGAAGAAGCCGCCTTGAAAGACGAGGCCTCGGTGTTTGCGGGCTACATGGTCAAACCGCTGGATTTAACCCAACTGCGGCTGATGCTGGCGAAAATCGAGTATCTGGGACTGATCATCGTCAAACAGCCGCGCCCCGAACAGCGGTCAGCGCTGGCTCAGATTTGATCTGAAATCCACAGCTCCCTCTGTCCTTTCCTGCACGCCCAAGCCCCTGCCATATGCAATCACAGGCACTGGCCTGTTTGAGTCCGCACGCCATGTGGTTGACAATCACTCATCTTCAGGATATGCTTCAATCCTAATTGATCCAATTTAATTTGAATTAAATCCGCAAGGGAAGGATGATGCTGAGAAAAAAGCGTGAGTACTCTTTCGGTGCCCCGGCCGCTCGGTAAATTCGCAGATGGCCGAAGCGCTGCTGCGCCGCATTTTGACGTGCACAGCGCGGGACTGAAACCTGCCTGATATGATTCCCCTTCCCCCGCAGCCGCTGCCACCTTTCTTGCAGCTCCTGGCGCATGAACTGCGCTGGCAGTTGGTTCGCGCGCTGAGTGTCAGCGACCGGCGAGTGTTTGAACTGGTGTCGCTGGTCCATGAACCCATGAATCTGGTGTCTTATCACCTCAAGCAGCTTCGCGATCAGCATCTGGTGCACACCCGCCGCAGCGAAGTTGATGGCCGCGACATTTATTACAGCCTCGATCTGGAGCAGTTACGGGCGATGTACCTGGCCGCAGGCGCGGCGCTGCACCCGGCGCTAGGCCACTGGGAGGCCCCCTCAGTGCCGCACGAGAATCTTTCTTCCGGGCGGCGCGTGCTGTTCGTCTGCACCCATAACAGCGCCCGTTCCCAGATGGCGGAGGGGCTGCTGCGGCATCTGAGCGCAGGCCGGGTTGAGGTCATGAGCGCGGGCAGCCAACCGAGCCGCATCCACCCCGACACCGTCACAACGATGCAGCAGCTGGGCATTGACATCGAGCACCAGGCGGCCAAGCCTCTGAGCACATTCGAGGGTCTGTCTTTCGATTATGTGATTACGGTGTGCGATCGCGCGCGGGAAGTATGCCCGGTCTTCCCGGGGGATGGGCAGCAGCTTCATTGGGGCCTGCCCGACCCGGCAGCTATCCCCGAAGCAGGCGCGCGCGTCCAGGCGTTTGAGGATACGGCCCGCCATCTGCAAGCCCGCATCATCTATTTCCTGCATGAACTTGCCAGCGCGTAATTCAATCGGAGCCACGATGGAGCAAATCACCGTCTTCGGCGATATTCACGGCAATCTGCCTGCCTTAGAAGCGGTGCTGGCCGACATGGACCAGCGCGAGATGAATCCGCGTTACTGTCTGGGGGATCTGGTGGGTTATGGCACCTTCCCGAACGAGATTGTCCCACGGACCCCGCCGGAAGTGTCGCCCCCAGGTTGGCTGCATCTCCCAGGCACAGCTTGAGCGTCAGCGCCGCCAGAATCGCCCCCAGGACCTGACCGCCGATATAGACCGGGACTTCCCGCCAGGGGAAATGGCGCGTCAGGGCGAAGGCGACCGTCACGGCAGGGTTGAAGTGCGCCCCGGAGATATGACCGGTCGCGGCGATCATCACCATAATCACCAGGCCAAAGGTGACCGCCACGCCGAGATGCCCCAGGGTCGCGGTCTGAGCGTTAATCATGATTGCGCCGCAGCCCGCAGTGACCAGCGCGTAGGTTCCGACGAATTCCGCGCCTGCGCGCCGCACAAGAGATCCGTTCACGAGCGATGATCCTTCAGGGTAGGCGGGGTCAGCCGGTGGCGGTCCGCAGCATGGCGGCAAATTCATCGGGCATGTCGGTCGCTTCGATAGCCTGCGCCGCCCGCTCGACATCGTAGGGCACGCGCACAAACTCAACCTGGGGGGTCTTGTCCGTCACCGACAGGAGGATGTAGCCCGCGCGCGGATCGCCATCTTTGGGCTTGCCGACGCTGCCCGCGTTGATGACATGGCGGCCACTGGGCAGGATTTTGTGATAGGGCAGGTGCGTGTGCCCACAGATCAGCACATCGGCCTCGGCCTGATCGAGCAGGCGCTCGAAGCTGCTGGCCGGGCGATCTTCATACAGATATTCGTTGACGCGGCGCGGACTGCCATGCACCAGCAGCACCCGCAGCCCGCCCACCGCCAGCGGGATGTGCAGCGGAAGCTGGCGCAGGTAGGCTTTGTGCGCCGCATCGGTATGTGCGTTCGTCCAGGCAATCGAGCGCTCGCCCAGCGCCTGCGCTTCCGGGGTCCGGTAAGCACAGCCGCAGTCGGCGCTGTCGTGGCCGACGCCCTGGTCGTAGTTACCCATCAGCGTGGGGATGTCCCGCGCGCGGATCAGGGCGACAATCTCGTTCGGGAAGGTGCCATAACCCACCAGATCCCCCAGACAGTAACGCGGATTCATCTCGCGCTGGTCCATGTCGGCCAGCACCGCTTCTAA
>JAIOHO010000460.1 GCA_019912905.1 Anaerolineae bacterium | reverse complement strand
GGATTACCCTGAAGTGGAGATTCGCGCCCAAAATACTGAATGAGTGAGTACAACAAGTAACTTCGTTGCCATCATAAAAGTGTCTTCTTTACCTCGCTGCTGCCCTTTAGCCTTTCTGCTTGACGCCAGTCCGATTTAAGGCCTGCGTATTGCAGGCTCAGGCAGATGCTCAAAAGAGGCCACGATCCAATCCCAGGCAACCAGGGATTGGAGTTGGGCTTTATCGGCGTTTAAGCGGCGTAATATCCGCTCAATCACCAGTCGTTTGGCTTTCAGAGAAGGATAGCTTTTCCCTTCGATTTGGCGGCGGATCTCTTCAAAGACCCGTTCGGGCGGGTTGAGTTCGGGCGAATAGGGCGGCAAGAAGATCCGCTCGAAACCGCGCTGTGCCATCTGTTTTCCCCGATGAGCTGTTTCGCCGTCCCAAATGATTGCGTCCGGTGACCAGGCGTCAAGTACAGGGATCAGCTGCTCCTGGCTCATGCGCTTCACCCAGTCCCATCGCAATGTGCAACCCACGACATCTACTGCTAACACGAGATATTCCCAGGCGAATTCAATTTGTACTTTCTGGATAATCCGCACCCCTTTGCGTCCCCAACGCCGCCGGACTTGTCCCCACAACCCAAAACGCATTTCGTCATAATGCCATGCTGAGCAAGTTTTGTTCATACCAGCGTCTTCTAGTGCCTCCAGAAGCCCCCTTTTTCCAGGCATCCTGCTGTGGGAGGTTGGCTTTCTCTGAACGAGGGCGTGGCACTTTAATCTTTAAATCATGTCGTTGCAGCAAAGCATACATTCCCTTGTAGGTGTAGCTGATTCCCCACCGATCCTGCACCCATTGTACGGCATCCCATGCCGTCCTGAATTCTCCCCACTGCACTTTGGCAGCTAGAGCACGCTGCTGGAGATCACTCAGATAGGGTTCAGCACCATCACTACCATGACCTGCTACTCGCCTTAACACCTCAGTCAATCCGCCTTGCCGATACCAACTCAGCCAGCTTTGGATAGACCTTTGGGTAACACCTACTATGTTCGCAACCTCTTCGACAAACCGCCCACAGCACAGATGCCACAGCGCTTGCAGACGCGTACGACGCTGCGGATGGCGCTCTTGTTTGTACATCTGCTTAAGTTCTCCCGCTGTTTCCTGCCAGTCTATCTTGATCCGCTGTCCCATTGCTTCTTCCTAAAAGCTTTTTGGTTATATTTTACATGCAGCCATCATGCAGACTTGGTATAAGATTGTCGATAGTGTGCAACTGTGAAGCGGGTGATCATCGCACAGGGGTAGGTGTGCCGACAAGCTCACACCAATGACTGAGACAGGCTGGAATTCAGCAATTATCAACCGCTATAGGAGAGAGAGGGAAACAGGCCCGCAAGGCTACAGGCTCAGGGCATAATTCCTATCCAGCGCCGGATTGAGCGTCAGCAGTGCGGCGATGCGCCGGGCAATGTGCATGAATTCCCGCGCTTCTTCCGGCTTGAGCGGGCGGCCCAGCACCGCCGTTTCGCGGTAGCTCAACCATTTCTTCAGTACCTGGCGACCGCTGAGCGTGTA
Organism: Anaerolineae bacterium; assembly: GCA_019912905.1. Classification (GTDB taxonomy): domain Bacteria; phylum Chloroflexota; class Anaerolineae; order Aggregatilineales; family Phototrophicaceae. Next base: position 16,885 of record JAIOHO010000460.1, on the reverse strand, counting down.
GGCCCACACGTCTAGGGGAACATCGCGCCAGTAGGTCGTTTCATTGAGGTACACGTCGATCAGCCCGTCGTGTTCAATGCTACGGCCACGACCGGGCATGACTCCACCTCCGCCGAAATAGCCCCAGTTCACATTGACGGTGAAGTCAGGCGCTTTGCCGTCAGCAGTCGTCAGTATGGCGATAGGCTGCAAATCCTCACGCGGATCACCCTGAGTGACACCAGGGACAGGTTTTTCGACATCCAGCAACGCGGCTACCTGCCGACCGAGCACCGCCGACGCTTCCAGCACTTCCCGTGAAGGTGGCAGCGGGATACGGGGCCAATCCTGGCGCAGCGCACCGGCATGTTCGACACGATAGGCTGGGGAATGCAGCACGGCTAGGCTGTGATAAAACAGGGCTTCCGCACCTTCTTCAAGTGAAAGGCCGAGTTCATCAAGATATTGTTTTGCTTCGTCGCTCAGATTGGGCCTGCGCCCACCCAACGGCACGGGATCGGAGTCAAACAATCCCAACTGCGTTTTAGGCGCGCTGTAAAGGTAAAGCGGGAAGTAATTTGAAAATCCATTGCCGAAGTTATCTGCCAGTATGGTAACGAATGTTCCCCGATCAAAGTTTTCCGATGTTTGACGCTGACGCGCTTCGATCCATACATTGCCGGGTTGCACGTGCGGAAAATAATCAGGGCTACGACGTTGAAGCAGATTGGTTTCTTGCTCATAATATATCCATCGCTTATCAAACGGGCGATAGCAATATGGAACTATGTTCTCAGGTAGGAAACCTCTTTGTTGTAGGGTCTCACGTGTCACAATGGGGTTAAAGTTTCGATTGGTTGTTTCCATCGAACGAGGTGAAATACGTCGCATCTCATCATGACGTATTGAAGTATCAAAATAGCTCTTCATGCGCTCAATCAATCGATCTCTGTCAATATCCACTACAAGCTCATCGCGTTTGCTCTGAACCCCTGGAAATGACGCTGGAAACAACTCTGGCAGCTTAGGCCACGCGAAGTAGTCGGCACCAAAAGTATGTGGTACGAAGGGCAACCCGATCTCGACTGATGGCATCACAACGTCATACTCTGCTTCGCTCAGATTAGCGGCTTCCATTTTCAACTGCGCCAGTTTGCCCGTTCCCCACAGGTTGCGGAAGTGGATCTCCTTCACATCGTCGTGCTGCGCCTTGCGAACCAGTGTAGCAATCGCCGTACCGACCTGTATGCCTTCACGGTTGAAATCGGTCGAGAAGATGCTGGGATCGGGCCTGCCGTCCGGCGTGGTCTTGCCGGTCCGATAGCGGTCGCCGTTGAGGTTGTCGATCATCACCACATCGAAGGCGTCCAGATAACGTTCACGCATCCCCGGATGCGACAGCCCATCCAGCCAAGAATAATTGCTGATAAAGCTGACCACACCACGCCCGGTCTGGTCGGCGATGCAGCGCTCGGCCATGCGGTAGAAGCGTACATAAAGGTCGTTCAAACCTTGTCCCTGGGGCCGGGCCAGCTTCGGGTTATTCGTCGTCCGGTAGGCATTCGTCAGTTCACGCTCTTCTTCCACCGCCACGCCCGCAAAGCCGGAATAGGGCGGATTACCCAGGACGACCAGAATTTCGCGCTCACGCTTGACCGCTTCCGCCGCTTCGCGCTCCTTCTCCAGTTCGGGGAACATCAGCATTGACTTGGGTCCTTTTGGCGGCTCCCAGCCCGTTAAGGCATTGGTCAGGTAGACCCCGGCCCGCTGTCCGGGTCTCAGGGGCGCGTTCAACTGGTTCAACAGCAAGCCAATTTGTAGGTGGGCGATAACAAAGGGCGCGGGCAGCAGCTCGAAGCCGAACACGCGCTCACGGATGGCCTGCTGGACCGCCTGAGCCGCCAGGACCTCGCCGTCACGCCTGCGCAGCGTGTCCGCAATGTGGTGCAGGACTTCGATCAGATAAGCGCCTGTACCGCAGCAAGGGTCGAGAACGTAAACGTTCGGGTCAGCCAGGCCATCAGCGATACCGAGTTCATCTTTCAGCGCCGCATCGACACGGGCAACCATATACTGCACGACTTCACGCGGCGTATACCAGACACCCAACTGTCGCCGCAGATGCGGGTCGAAGGCTTCGAGGAAGGGTTCGTAGAAATACTGGATAGCATCCTTGCCACTGCCCCAGTGGATCAGATCGTCAGCATCGTAGCCCATTTCATGGAAGAATGATGTCCGATCCACGCGGTTGAGGGCTTCTACCGTCCAATTTAAGACCTGTTCAACGGAGAGCGGCAGATAGGCTCCGCTGGAGAATTGCTCAAACAATTCGCTGATGACCGGGACATTGAGCCGCCGTGTATCCCGCCATAGGTCGAACTTTGCAGTAGAGTCGGGGTGCGTCTCGTGCCATAGCACCCAGGCGCTGAAGACACCATAAAACAAAGTCTGTACCAGGGTGGAGAGGAAGAAGTCTTCGGCAGCCTCATCTTCAAAGCGCACGCCGAGCGCACGTTCAAGCTGACCACGAATTTTGACCAGCGCCTCCAGGTTGCTGCTTTCCGCTTCCATGCGGGCTTTCGCTTCGCGGGCGTAGCTGGCGAGTATCCACGCAACATCCTGGGCGCTTACTAACGGCGCATTCCGGCGCATCACGCGCATCAGGTATTCGCGCAGGGCGGTTTCGTGTTTGGCCGCCAGGGTGTGAGGCTGTCGTGCCGCCTCCCAGAAAGTGTTCACCCCGGTCGCCAGGTCATAGCGTTCTTCGATAACCGACTGGCCCGTCTGTGAGTCCCGCGTCACCAAAACGAACTGGTAGTAGTTCGTCACCAGCGCCTGCCCATAATGCGCTACGTAGCGTGCGACCTGCTCGCCATGCGCGATTGACATCAGATCGTCGCTGACCGGCTTGACCTCAATGATTCCATGCGCAGGCTGTTGATCGGCAGGCTGGTTCTCGTCAAACAAGCCGAGGTCAGGTATCCCCGCGCCCGTGTCTTTGGGATGAATTACAGCATGAACGCGTGGGCGCAAACCAACACCTACTTCATTCAACAGGATTTGCAAAGTCGCGTAGTATGATGTCTCCGGGACAGTCGCGCCGCGCAGGGTGGTCAGCGTGTTCAGATAAGCTTCAAGTACAGACATGCGGAGTCTCAATTCCGTCAACAGCACAGGTACAACGCCATTTCCATCTACGTGTACAATTTTAACTCAGGCAGGGAATTCATGCTGAAAGCGAGTAAAATAGACTTACTCCGATTTTCGAGGTGATAGGAAAATTCAGTATGTTATCGGATGCTTTGGTACGTGAACTACGAAAGCTCAACCGGGCGGACAAACTTCGAGCGATGCAGGTATTGGTGACTGAGCTTTCCGCCGAAGAAGAAGCCTGGCTGATCCCCGGCGCGACCTATGAAATCATCACGCCCTACGGCAATGAAGCTGCCGCCCAGGTGCTTTATGATGTCCTCCAAGCGGCAGACAAGAAGGCCGAATCGTAGTGGCGCGTTTTCCATACGTTTCTGCGGATAACCTGCCGACCAGCCTCATGCCACGTTTACCGCTGACGCTTATCCTCGGCGACCAGTCGGTAGAGGTTATCGGTTTGTTGGATACCGGGGCAGCGGTCAGTGTGCTACCTTATCCGGTTGGACTGGCGCTGGGCGCGGTCTGGGAGGAGCAGACGAAGGTTGTTCCGCTGGTCGGCAGTCTGGGGCAGTTTGAGGCGCGGGCGCTGGTGGTGCTGGCATCGCATCCTCAAATCACGCCTAACGAGGCGGTGCGTCTGGTGTTCGCCTGGACACAACTTGAAACCGCGCCGATTATTTTCGGGCAGATGAACTTCTTCCTCGAATTCGATGTGTGCTTCTATCGTTCACAAAGCATGTTCGATGTGAGGCTTAAAGATGGGGGGTAGCGCGAAGCAAAAAAATAGCTGGTGAACGTGCCTGCTCACACATTCACCAGCCACAGAAACAAAAACGGCTGACCTCATGCGGTACAGCCGTAGAGTCGCGCCAGTTCCTTATTCGCCCGTCGGCGATGGAATTGCAGCGTATTGACGTTATGTCCAAACGCCTGCGCAGCCTGCCGCGAACTCTTGCCTTCGACCAGTCCACGAATAGCAGCGTACTTGATGTCATGCTCCGGATGCCGTTCCAGCAGTTTCATCGCTGGCTCGACCTCGCCAGCGTCGAACTTCTCACGCCATGTTGGTTGTTCGCGCTGGAGCGTGCCCAGCATCCCGCGAAGTTGGTTGCGAATTGCCGCTGCCCGCCAGCGGATAGCATCCTCACCTTTGCCCGGCACGACATACGCCAGGTCTTTGCTGGTGACTGATGTCGTTGCGGCGTAGAGCGCCAGTAACCCGGCGGGATCGTCCTTCACCTGCTCGAAAACCGTCAACACAGCGCGTTCGATGTCGATACGGATGTCGGTCAGCGTTGCCCAGGTCGCCCAGCGTTCACCGGCGATCTTGAAGCGTTCCAATCCGCCGATCCGCATCTCTTCAGGATACTTGAAGTCGTGCTTCGCCCAGAAGTCTTCCATGTATTCGTAGCGGAGGTTCTGTTTGCGGATACTGGTAGACTTTGACCGATGGCAGACGATGAGAGCCGCTTCAAACCTGCTTTTCCTGGCGAGGAAATCACGGTCAGCAGCGAGCTGCTCCCAGACATACATCAGCCCGTTTTGCAGGCAGTCATCCAGGTCTTGCGCCCAGACACGATATTGACGCAGCAGCATCCTGGCGGCGTGCGGGCGAATGTCCTCCGAGATTTGCTCGAAGGTCATTTCACCGTTCCAACCGGTAGGATAGAGTGCAACACGTGGGAACGGACGAATGCCAAAACGGTTGCTATCGGAAACTGTTGAATCGTGCATGAGAATACTCCCTCTGAACTGCTGGATTGCCAGCGCGTCGAGCACAACGCTCAACCACGCCGGGCGGCACAGAAGGGGGAGCCTGTCCAGCAATCCGCTTGCGGATAGGCGGGTGGTTCGGCAGTCCCGTCCGCAGGATGGTACTGGCGTACCTGCCCGCCGGTGCTGGATAGGGGGTGACCTCGTGCCGCATACTAGCCGCGCTGCGGTGTGCGAGAGGGTTCACGTTTCAACTTGTTCCTGATGTGGGAGACACAAAACAAGCGGCGCATCATGCGATACGCCGCTTGCTGGAGATAAAACTTATTCGGACATCAAAACGGAATCTGTTCGGTTTCTGGCTGGCTCGCAGGAATGTGATTCACCAGATGATGTGATTTGCATCAAGGTCAAGATTGTGGAAAGGCTCCTTCATTTTAGCTCATCTGCGTGTCTGGGCAGACTCGAAATAGAACATGTGTTTGTTCAACCCGGTGTTTTTGCTTAAAATAAAGGAAACCATAAAGACAAGGAGGCATCATGACAAACATTCGAATTTATAAAATGAGTTTCGCAAGAGTCTATTCCGAGTATGTCGCTAAGGCAGAGAAAAAGGGCGTACGAAAACAGAAGTCGATGAAATTATCCGTTGGTTGACCCGCTGCTTTACATTGTTGTTTACTTTTTGCGTCCTGTCATTCTGTTTCCCGCATATTTACTGACTATCCTTGGAGGAAGTGTATTTGGTTTGTGGCCTGGGTTTCTATATGTTCTTGTCGCTAGAAGAGTTTCAGCAGTTATCCCCTATGGGATTGGGCGCTGGTTTTCGAGCAAGGCAGGGCCAGAGCAAACGAATATCTCTGTGATCCAGAAATCATCCAGATGCTGCGGCGCAATCCCTTTCAAGCAGTTCTGACGATGCACCCCCTGGATCGTGTGTCTTTGGCGATTTCCATTGTTCGTTCCTCCTAACCTGTTTCAGTCACCAATCTCTGCCGTAGGCGTGGACGATGCTTGATCCTGTATGTTACTCACTCCGTTTCGGATGGTCTGCCACAGTTCATAGGCAATCGGCAGCATCGAGACGAACCATAGGCCGTAAGCCACCCCATGCAATGTTGCCTGAGACTCGTGGAGAAAAATGCCCGCCCACAGGAAAATCCCACCCAGATGCACAGCCACCAGGCTAAACCAGTTTCCGCCCAGCTTGGACGGTGAATCAGGCAGAAAGACACGTCGAAATAGCAGCGGGATCATCCCGTATCCAAACTGAAGCACCCAGCCGTAGATCAGGGCCTGCGGCGCGTTCTGTTCAATGCCCGCGCCTGGGAACCCCGGCACTTCCAGGATGATGAGCGGCGCAATCAAGACCGGGGCGAGAATCCATACATAGGATGTGATGAGATGCAGCATTCCCGGTGTCCACAACTTGCGGTCACCGACAAGAGGTTTGATGATATTTATCAGCAGCCAGATCGTCGCGCTGAGGTGCAGGATCAGCCCGGGTACCGAAAACAGATTCGACTGAAACCACGGCCCCAGCACCAACCCCAGTGCGCCCACAGTCATCATCCAGAAGATAGGGGTGATCGAGCGCGGCCATGCCAGGGAACGCCCTGCGAAACTCGGATACAGTTCAACCAACAGTCCGGCGAACACCAGCGACATAAAGCCCCAGTTGTTGGCATGGATATGGACTTCAAGCGGCACTTTGATTTGCAGCCAGACGCTCCAGCCCTGCCACAATCCAGTGCCAACGATGATCCCTAGCAGCAGATAGGCTAATCCCGCGATGTAGAACTTGCGCCCGGTCTGCGACTTGCCGTCAGTTCGTCCGGACAACATCCTCGCCAGCTGCGCCATGAGCAGCGTGGCTGCAATGAAGATCAGTGTGCCACCGGTAGTAATGAGCACGGCATTGATCATCGGAATCCCAATTAACAGGACGAGCAAACCCAAGTTCAACGTCAGCCAGATGTCCCACCGGATTCTAGGACGTGGCAGTCCTGCCCGTGCTGCAACCAGGATCGGTAGAATGCCAAAAGCGAACTCCGTCAGCGCCCCGAGCGTGATGAAATGCACCCGCATCCAGCGTAGCCCGGCAAATGTGGGAAGAAGTTGGAGATTGATTAATGAAGCGTCCAGCGCACCGAGCACCGCCAGCGCAACAAACAGAAAGGTCATGAGAAAGTAGGGGTTGAACACAATACTTCTCCTCCGTATTTGGATGTATCTCAAAAGCCTGCGGTCTTACCGATGGCGTTCCTGGGCGAGCTGTTCGCGGGCTGCGGCTCCCTGGAACGGATATCCCATCACAACACTTGCAATGCAGAAGTCGAGCAGGCCGCCTGCAATCGGCACCAGCGCGATGAACGCGAGTACCGTCCCCAGCGTATCCTTGACCACCAATAAACCAACGGACATCAGGATGATGCCCATAAGCACGCGCATTATCCGCCCCCGGTTACTGGTCATAAATGTCACGAATGTCATCTCTTATCTCCTATTTATTCCCTCTAATCAAGCAATGCGTGCTGCGAGAAAAACCAAGCGGGTTTCGGCTTCTACACCGCGTTTAGCGCCTTCTGGTGTGATGACCGTCGCTCCTGAAGAAACGGGATACCGTTCATCATCAATGGTCATCCACCCGGCCCCTTCGAGAAAGTGATACACGGCCAACGCTTCAGGATGCGGCGGAATTTTCTGGCCAACGTCGAGACTGCCAACAATCACTTTTAGTTTCTCGTTTTCTGCCAATATCTGTGGTTGTGGACCTGTGGGCGAAAAGATAGCCTTCTCGTGCCAATCTGGATAAAATGCGGGCTGTATCAAGGTTGTCTCCTTAGGGATGCATATGATCTGAAAAAGGCGGCTGATGGCTTGCTCCGGATAAAGGCGTTCATAATGACCACTAGATGTACTGACATCCGGCCCCATCATGACCGTAATCGCTCCTTGTGCCGCCAGTGGGTCGGTCGGACATACCACGACACACATGCCGCAGTCGGTACCACAATAGAGGTCAATGAGAGGTACAGGGCACTGTTCTTGCCCGGATTGCACCATCTTCCTCAACTCAGCGTATGCGGTTGATGGGGAACTGTCTTCGACTTTTGTCGAATTTAGTCGCGCGAAGCTTGCAGGTCTTTCCTATCGTGCGCCAATGAGTGGCATGAGATGATCATTTGTTGAGGGTTAAATCTGTAGGAATAAGGTAGAAAATGGATGTGAGCGACGAGGCGATCCAAGCCTTAACCGCGGTTCCCTACTTTGCGGGTGTCGATTCTGCCCTTGTTGCAATGATCGCCGGGCAGACTATCCGGCAGGAATACGATACCGGTCAGGTAGTTTTCCTGGAGGGTGAACAGGAGGTTGCGCTCTATGTCGTCCAGCAGGGCTGGCTCAAAGCAGTTAAAATGTCACCCGATGGTCGTGAACAGGTGCTGCATTTCATCGGACCCGGTGAGGTATTCAATGCGATTGGTGTTTTTGTCGAATCTACCAACCCCGCGACAGTCATTGCACTTGAACCTGCAACACTATGGCTCATTCCACAAGCGATTATGTTAAAACTGCTGGATGACTATCCAGAACTGGCTCGCGTCGTTATTCAGCGTTTGGCAAGTCGTGTTCAGCAGCTCATTGCTATGGTGGAAGACCTTTCACTGCGCACGATTGAAGCCCGCCTGGCCCGCTACCTGATCGAACAATCCACCGCGGAGCAGTTGCAGCGGCCCCGTTGGGCAACCCAGACAGAACTGGCGAATCGGCTCGGCACGGTCCCTGATGTACTTAATCGTGCCTTGCGCAGCCTGGCGAAAGATCAGTTGATCCGGGTAGAGCGACATCAGATCCAGATCCTCAATTACAATGGCCTCGAGTCCAAAGCAGGGTTTGATAAATAAGACTCCGTCAACCTCGACAAAAGTCAAGGAATGCTGCCAGAGTGATCGGTTCTTAGCGCCCTCAGCTAGCGCCGTTCTTCCTCAATAAGGTGGCGGATGAACAACTATACCCAAAGTATACTTCGGGATTGACCTCTTTAACAACCAATCGTCATTCATACGTGGGAGCATCGCTACAAAGTCTGTGACGTGTTCCCACTCGATATTAATCCATTCACGTATTTGCATAGGGTATTCCTTGCTGCTCAGCCATCTTCAGATTCTTCTTATGTTCTATTGTTGACGGGTCAGCTGACGCAAATAGGCGATCACGTCCCAGAGCTGCTCATCACCCCAATCCGTGCGTCCCCCATAGGCGGGCATTGTGACCCCGGTCACGCTAGCTGGATCGTCGGCGGATCGCCCCACTTGTAGAAAACCCAGTAACTCCTCGTCACTGGCGTTGAGGACAAAGGGTGAATCGACCAACGGCACGCCTACGCCCTCGCCATCTCCAGTGGGACCGTGACAGCCCGCGCAGCCTTGCTGATAATATGTCGCTCCACGCCTCGCATTTCCGGGTCGAGCGGTGTCAAAGGTGGGAAAAGGCATTGGCATAAGCGTTGGGGTCACATCCAGGGCGGAGATGGACGGCGGCGGTGGCTGGCTGCTGCCTTCATAGTCGTGATCGGGCGATAGAAACTCCGCACCGCTGATGACGTAAATCTCCCCGGCATTTGGCTGGGTATTGTATGCCCCATCGCCGCCCATCCCATTCGGCGCAGTGTCCACATACCCGTCGCCGTCCACGTCGTACACCGCCATCGCGTAAGCCATCATGTCGTTTTCGTCTGCGCCGACGATGTAGCGAATCCTGGCACCGTCGGGCGCTTCAGAAGGCAAGATCATCTGTCCATCAGTGTTGGGCAAACCACCGATCTCGCCAAAGATCACCGCCAGCAGGCCCGCATTGCGACGGGTCTGTAAATCGTAACCCATTGGATCGTAGTCCGGCGCGCCAAAAAGCAGGTCGCCCACACCATCATGATCCAGATCGGCGACTCGTATAGTATCGCCTCCCTTGCTGAAGGGTTGATCGACGTAGATGGCAACCGCGCGATTGGGTTCCGGCGATTCGAGATCGAACCTCTGACCTGCGAACAGCTCATGGGTATAGATGATCCACCCCTCGCCGGATTCTTCTAGCTGGTTAGCTGCTCCATCTCCTATCAGTGTTCCGACCACCAGATCGCTGCGGCGGTCGCCATCAAGGTCGCCAGTGGCGATCTCCTCGCCCAATAAATCGTTCGGGTCAGCCCCATAAATCACGGTGATGGTTTCATCTAATGGGCGACCAGACTCGTCAATACGGGCATCGAGGTCGATAATCTGTCCATGCAGGTCGGGTGAACCAAATACGACAAATACCTCACCACTGTTGTAACGTTGGTTGCTCGGGCCGTCGCCGCCGCCAAACGACAGACCCTCTACACCAGCCGAGCCGCGCCACAAGGCCGCGCTCACAATCGCGTCGTCATAACCATCCCCATTGAGATCGTCGCCCCAGGTACAGGAGCCAAGCAAATCGTCGTAATCTGCGCCGATAATGCGGGTCGCCTCAACGGGTGGCTGGCGCATATCTGTCACCGGAGCATACAATTGTGTGATGTCCGCTGCCCCATACAAAATCCATGTCTCGCCGGCGTTAATGCGTTCGTCGTTCTCCCCGTCCGCCTGATTCGCGCCGATCAACATATCGGCAAAGCCATCCCCGTCAAAATCACCGCCGGCAACCCAGATGCCGAAGCGGTCTTCGGCGGTCGCGCCAGAAAATATGAGTACATTGTCCGGCGGGTTGCGGAGATCAATATTCGTGCGCCTGGCAAACTGCTCACCGCCCAGCACCAGATAAACTGTGCCTGCGTTCGCACGATCATTGTCCAGTCCATCACTGTTTTGCGCGCCTATCAGTAGATCATCATAGCCATCGCCATTGAAGTCGGCGACGTGCGTTTCCGTCCCCGCCATATCGCCGCTGCGAGCGCCGAAAATGGTCAGTATGGTATGACTCGGCTCTACGCGCTCATCCAGAGCGATTCGGCCTTCAATCGAACACAGGTTCATCACGACGCGAACGTGCCCTGCCTGGTTGCGCCAGCCTGCCGCTGTGCTGAAACTGGCGTTCTGTCCGGTGATGGCAATATCCCCGCAGCCATTGCCATCGAAATCACCGATGTCCAAAGGCTTCCCGGTGAGCGATGCTCCGGCTGGCGTGTCGTAAAAGACAAACAGCCCTGGCTGGGTGATATTCCGCAAATCCCAGGGACGACCCCCTGTAGGCTGAATATCTTCCTGGGCAGCGCCGGGTATCAGGGCGGCTTCGATACCGATCAACATTGCAAAGAGCAAACCCACCACAATGGTTCGAGGGTAATTGGTAATGAACTGTGCTTTTCTGAACTGTATTGAGTGATGGCGCATGGTTCCTCGCTATGCATGATAGAAGGCAGCATTTCAACTATTGCGCTGAGACCTGACTCACATCCATTGATCCCAGACCAACGTAATATTCCAGGTGGATTTCTTCTCCGTAGGCATTCTCAAAGGCTTGGCGGATGCTTGATGACGCAGGTTTGCAGGTAGTCGGCGACTTATGCTCACGTCGGTTACAGCTTGCTGGTGGGTGGCAGGTTCGTCCATTCCCTCTTGGTTCAGAGGTTTCACCAGAGCGTATCTCATTTTCTAATGCATTGGTCGTTCCCGATGCCGTCCATCTGCAACCTGTACTCTATCCTGGCAATCCCTTCTGGGGTGAGCATCTACGCGCGATCAACGAGCAAGCCTGGATTTATCACCGCACCTTCACCGCGCCGGACATCCCCTATCGCCGAGCGCGGCTGCATTTCGAAGGCGTTGATTACTTCGCTTCGGTCTGGCTGAACGGCCGCTGGCTTGGGCAGCACGAAGGCCACTTTGCGTCGTTCAACTTTGATATAACGCGCGCACTTCGTCTCAAACAAGACAATGTGCTCATCGTGCGCGTGAGCACTCCCTGGGATGCGCCTAATCCCAACGGAAGTTATCCATCCGATCATGTATTCCGTGGCCTGGTCAAGGGCCTGTATGAACACGGCGAGGGCGTCATTCCCCCTGATGTCAACCCGATTGGTATCTGGCGTCCGGTTTATCTCCTCTTAGATCAAGGTGTCAGCATAGATCGTATTCGCATTCGGGCAGGGATCGATGGTAAGGTCGCCCTTCGCCTGACCGTCTCCAATGCTACTGCCGAGGTATGGAACGGCACGCTCTTTCTCGCCATTGACCCTGAGAATCATCAAGGATCAGGAACTTCTGCTCGGGTGGCCCTTCATTTGCCTACAGGCATTCATCATACCGAGTATACACTGCGCGTCTGTGACCCAAGTCTCTGGTGGCCCTGGGATCAAGGCGAGCCGCATCTCTACCGGCTGACGGCTCAGTTATACGAACCCACAGGTCGTATACTCAGCGCGCAAGCCGAAACCTTCGGCTTTCGCAGCGTGCATCTTGAACGGACGCCACAGCGTTTCACCTATTTCATCAACGAACGCCCAGTGTTCGTGCGCGGCGCGTCATATATGCCCTCACTTTACCTCTCCCAATGCAACCGGGAAAGTTTGGCTCACGACCTCAAGCTGGCGCAGGATGCCAACTTGAATTTGCTGCGTGTTCATGTCCATGTGTCCCCGCCGGAACTTTACGATTTGTGTGACCGCATGGGGATGTTGATCTGGCAGGATTTCGAGTTGAACTGGATTCACGATCCCTCTCCAGAATTTGAAGCGCGCGCCCGCCGCTTGCAGCGGGACATGATCGCGGCACTGTACAACCACCCGTCCATCATCACCTGGAGCTGCCACAACGAGCCGACAATGATTTTTACCCGGCGCGATAACCTCGAAAAACAGCCTGACCCGGCGCTGTATGCAGATGCGCTTGAGCAAGATCCAACCCGCCCGGTATTTCTTTGTTCCGGGCAGATGGAACACGACTGGCAGCGTTCCGGCGACGCCCATACCTATTACGGCGCAATCTGGACGGCCCACTATACCAATGTATATCACCATCGCTCGCGGTTGAATACCGAATTCGGGTTTGAAGCGCCTGCCCACCGGAGTACGCTGCAAGCCTATCCTGAGTGCTGGGAACGATTGCAACATCTAAATGGGCAGATTGAGGCGCTGTGGGCGTATCAGGCGGAACTTATCCGTTTCCACGTCGAACATTATCGCCGCCTCCGCGCGGATGGCTGTGCAGGCTACATCCAGTTCTGGCTGGCCGATCTGGTTCCCCAGGTAGGCTGCGGGGTGCTGGATAGCAATCGTCAACCGAAAGGCGGATACGAGGCACTCCGCCGCGCATCGCAGCCGTTGCAGGTGGCGCTGGAACATGATGGCCGCCACCTGTATGCGTTATGGGTCTTCAACGATACACCCAGCTGCTACCCCAGCTTGCGAGTCTGCTGGACGGTGCATGACGCAGATGGACACCTTGTCTGCCAGGATCACATGTTGTTCAACGTCACTGCCAATGTGTCCCAGCAGGTGATGGAAATTAACTGGCCCCCCGAGCAGTGTGTGTATGTTGATCTAGCCTTGCAGGATATAAGCGGCGAGATTCTGGCAAGCAACCATTACGATTTTCCCCTCAAACCGATGATCCGTCCGCCGGGGTATCCCTGGAAATTCGACCCGTATCTGGGGGTGAAGGTTTTTGATCGCCCTGATGCGCCCAGCCTGGCCGACCAGACCACCCATCCAATTGCGAAACTTGTGCCAGTGGCAATACGTGAAAAGGCGGCGGAGTGGGTGTTGCGGCAGCGCCTTCCCCCCTGGCTGGTGCAGCTGATTGCTCAACTTGTTGAATAATCCTATCGCTAGAGCCTCTGACCTTCATCACATTAAGACGTGACAATTTTCACTTTCTGAGTTCCGGCGAACCAAATTCCGCGCCAATCGGTGTACGATACAGCTACCCGCATGAGCGAACAGCCTTAGCAACTGAATTATGGATCGCGCCCAAAACCTGGACACAGCTTGCTTTGTTCCAGAAGGTGGGACGGTTTGGTTGAGTACGATGAATGTCTCTGACGTGATGACGAAAAATCCGGTGACGATTTCACCTGACGCGACGCTGCGTGAAGCCCTGGAAACGATGGGGCGCGTCGGTTGCCACCACTTGCCGGTTATCAGTGCCGATAAGCATCTCACCGGTATTATCACGGCGCGCGACTGTCGCCTGGCGCTGCGCTTACCCGACATCCTGCGCGAATACTGGCAGGATGAAAGGTTAGCGAACCACATCCTGGTCAAAGCGGTGATGACCCCAGCACCGATGATTGTCGAGCCGGATGCCTCGGCGGATGAAGCCGTTCGTTTGATGCTGGTCAATTACGTGAGCTGCCTACCTGTCATGCGGGGCGAAACGCTGGTGGGAATCGTAACAACATCCGATCTCCTGCTGGCATTAATGAATCTACTCCGGTCCCACCCTCCTGAAGATGGTTGAGTTTCCGATTTCGTCCAGCGTACTGATAGCGATTAGCGTTGAGTTGTGCTGAGACATTTGAGCCAGAAGTACATCCAACATCTCCGCAAACGAGACCTGTTTCTGCCAATCAGCGTGCTCGTGAGCGGGTGTCGTTGAATAGGTAATCACGTTGATCAATAGTTCTCCCTCACCGGATATCCTGATCGGGTTCGCGGGCAAAAGTGAGGTATAGCATGTACGCGCTGATTTCCGTCAGGTTGCCATCGGTTATCGCTTGCCGTACTGCCGCTGTATCCCCGGAGTTGTAGAACCACTCTGCATCTTCTTCTGTACCGCCAGCAGCACGCATCAGTTCGATATTCTGTGTCAACCCTTTGCAATCCGGGTCTGGCGCATAGTAGGCTCTCAACAATTCAAGGTAATCTGCCTGTTTAGGGTGAACATATGGCGGAATCACGTGCAAGACACGGTCATTGAGTCGTACATCAAATACATCTAGTCCGGCGGCTGCCGCCAACAGCGGGACCCGCACACCGAGACGGTCATCGCCTCGACCCAGGGCGCGTTTTCCCTTGATGAGCAGACGCGACAGGCGAAATATCTTTTCATACCAAGCGTCATCGCGCTTTTCATCTTCGACACTGTTATAAGTCGAGACCGGACCAATGCTGGTATACTCCGCTGCCATAAAGACTCCATTCGACTTTAGTACGCGTGCCATCTCGCGCACCACCGATCCAGCATCCTGAACGTGGGTAAGCACCGTCTGGCACAAAACCGCAGCAAACCGGCAGTCTTCGTATTTCAACCGATGTGCATCCCCCTGCTCGAAAGTCAGATTCGTCAGTCCGTTTTGCCTCGCACCATTAGCAGCACTTTCCAGTGCGGCAGCCTCTATATCTAGACCGGTGATTTGCAGATCAGGGCGCAGTTCGGCCAGTATGGTAGAGAGTCCCCCATAGCCACAGCCTACATCCAGAACCTGTCCATGTTGCGGGATGTTGAGCAGCGGCAGCACCACGCGTTCAAAGTAATCTGCGTTATAGAAAGTCTTGACCCGAAGCCGCAGATAATTGGCTGTGTCTTCATCGACCCAGGTCGAGTTCATTTTTGGGGAATCGCTTCTTTTGGTCATCTGCCCATTCCTTAAGCCACGCCCTGCCTGTTGACTTACCTTCACTGCCGGAGATTGCTCTCCGTGAGGTCAATCGGGTACAGCCGCGACGCTTCATCGTAACGGCTATTGGGATGCAGTTGAAAGAGGATGGGCTTTTGTTGCCCGGAGCCAACAATATAATTGTTCAACGTCGTGTTCGCGGTGGAAGAGTGCGATTATGGCAGTCAAAAGCTGATGCGATAGGCTGTGCCGCTGAGACACTCCCTGAGAGTAAGTCATTCATTCGATGTGGCAACTTGTTTGGTAGCTGAAAAGTCCAATTTCATGGGAATTGCACGTGCCAGAGAATCCCCTACAGGAGATGCGCGTTCACACAGCCCTTTCAGATATTCAATCTGATCTGGTGTTGCGTCAGACGCATCAAGATGAACGGTATAGGCAATCTGGTTATAGCCTGAGCTACGCGTATCTGGAATGCCCAGATAAGATTGCACGTTGAAGTCCCCTGTCACCTCAACAGACAAACTCTCGATTTTTAGCTCCAAAAAGGAACAGTGCATGGCAATGAGGTCAACATCACAGGCAGCCAGCGCACCCAAGAGCATTTTCATCGGGTTCAGGTTGTTTTCGCCGCCCAGATGAGTCACGATACCCTCATGCTCAACTCGAGATTCATCAGCACCCACCCAATGAGCAACAACTGTTGGTTTGCGGTCAGCGAGTGATGGATCTTCAAGCACTTTCTTCTTGAATTGGAGCAAAGGTCCGGTATTAATCCCACGATTCAATTCAGCCATTGTCATTCACTTGAGCCTCATCGTTACAATAGTTTTCCAGAATGAAGTCAGGAGTATCCCCGTTACGTAAATAGTAGATCTCGTCTCCTAACCCGGGCTGATCACCGGGATAGTTCCATTCTTGAGCGAAGGATACTTGAAACTTACCCCATTCTGGACCAGCATGAGCAGCAACAGTCTTTCCAACACACGCTTGATTTGCCGGCTCACTTGCAGAAGTTGGAAAAACATTTGCAAGTAATTGTAGTATGATTAATAGAAATATTGTCGTTGTCATAGTGTGCTGTTTCATGTTTCCTGTTCCATTTTTACTCAAACTCGCTTTCAATGAATAATCTGTTTAACTTCTAAATATGTATCTGCTGCTACTTCGACCAGGTGGCTTCAATTAACTGACTCTCGACCCGTAGCACGGAAGGTCAGGTCTGTGATGATTTATCAAAAACCTCACTCAAACCTGCTTGAAAGGCTGGAGCTACCACCGCACAGTGCGTGCAATTGGCAATAAGCTGATGTGTCAGCGTGAAACCAGCATAGCGCCGACGTTTCACCGTATCAACGAATGAATGAAACCTGGATAATCCTTGTTCATTGAGTTCTGGTACGCCAGCCGCCAGGTACATACGGGCTGGAAGACTGTTGTGTTGATCTGCATATTCCTGCTCGTCGTCGAAAGGCAGGTCTGGGCTAACCACCACATACCGCTGAAACAAGTG